>CANHUG010000116.1 GCA_947462995.1 Verrucomicrobiales bacterium
GACGGGGATGGCGGATCCGGATTTCCCGGGGATTGCGCGGTTTTTGAGGGAGCAGACGGTTCCGGCGCTGCATGTGCATTTCACGGGGGCGGGAGGGAATATCGGGGCTGGGAAGTACAATGACGGGAGCCCGGAGATGCGGGCGGTGCTGGCGACGCGATTGGAGGATGGGATGGCGCGGGCGTGGGAGACGGTGGAGAAGGAGCCTTTGGGGGAGAGTGATGTGAGCTGGCGGGTGGAGCGGGTGGCATTGCCTGTGGCGAAGCATCTGGAGGCTGGGAAGTTGCGGGAGTCGCTCCGGAGCGGGCCTCCGGCGGCGATTTTGGGGTCGGCGATGCAGTTGGCGTGGCTGGAGCGATGCGAGGCTGGGTATCGGGTGGAGGTTTCGTGTCTGGCGCTGGGGAAGACGAGGTTGCTGCACATGCCTGGGGAATTGTTTGTGGAGTATCAACTGGCGGCGGCGCGGATGCATCCCGGGGGGCGGGTGGGGGTGGCGGCGTACGGGGATTACGGGCCTGGGTACATTGGGACGGCGGCGGCGTATCCTGAGGGCGGGTATGAGACCCAGCCGACGTCGTCGTTTGTGGATCCGGGGGTGGAGGCGGTGCTGATGGGGGCGATGGGGCGGGTGCTGGGTGGGGAATGAGGGATAGAAAGTGGAGCAGTGGCGGCTGGATTGCGTGTGGTGTTCGGGTTGCGGGGGTGGGGGAATGAATGGAACGGGGGATGAACCAAACCGGAAACCATGCGCACTCCAATTGTACTAGCCCTGACTGTGACGACGATGCCGCTGGTGGCGGCGGACAAGGAATGGAATCCTGACACAACGTTTCCGGCGCTGAAGCCTGAGGAGGCGCTGAAGACGATTGAGGTGCCGAAGGGGTACCGGTTGGAATGTGTGGCGAGTGAGCCGATGGTGGAAGAGCCGTCGATGATCGCGTTTGACGGGGATGGGGCGATGTATGTGTGCGAGTGGCGGACGTACATGCAGGACGAGCATGCGACGGGGCAACTGGATCCGGTGAGCCGGGTGGTGAAGCTGCGGGACACGGACGGGGACGGGAAGATGGATCAGCGGACGGTGTTCATCGATAACGCGGTGCTGCCGAGGTCGGTGCTGCCGATGGGAGATCGGGTGCTGGTGGTGTTTACGGGGTCGACGTCGGTGTGGTCATATTTTGATGATAACAAAGATGGGGTGGCGGACCGGCGGGAGGAGAGTTTCAAGGGGGAGCCGGACAATGGGAACATTGAGCATCAGTCGTCGGGCCTGATCTGGAACCTGGACAATACGGTTTGCACGAATGATGTGCGGTTTCGTTATGAGGGAGGGAAACTGGTGCCGATGCCGCATGCGACGGGTCGGGTGAGCCAGTGGGGATTGGCGCAGGACGGGGATGGGCGGCTAGTGTGCAGTTGGGGGGGAGGGGCGAATCCGGCGCATTCGTTTCAGTTGCCGGCCGGGTATCCGATCGTGCAGTTGAAGGAGCACGATGACGAGTATGAGCGGCCGTGGTCGGCGTGTCCGGTGTGGGATTTTTCGGATGGCGGGTATGATGTGATGCTGCAGCGGATTCTGACGCGGTTTTCGGCGACGTGCGGGCAATCGGTGCTTCGGAGCCCGTTGTTTCCTGAGTTGGCGGGATGTGCGGCGACGTGCGAACCGGTGGGGAGATTGGTGAGGTTGAGCCGGTTTACGTGGAAGGACGGGATGGGGACGGCGCACAATGCGTTTCCGGGGACAGAGTTCATCCGGAGCAGTGATGCGTATTTCCGTCCGGTGTGGACGGCGAACGGGCCGGACGGCGGGCTGTACGTGGCGGATTTGTATCGCGGGATCATTCAGGAGAAGACGTGGTTTCCGACGGAGGTGGAGAACAATCAGGACTGGCGGGACCAGCACCAGGAGCGGTGGGTGGCGCGTTATCACCGGGTGAAGAAGTGGGGGATGATCAAGGTGGTGCGGCACGGGCGGATTTACCGGGTGATGCCGGAGGGCGGGAAGCCGGTGGCGGCTCCGAAGTTGCTAGGAAAGACGGGGGAGGCTCTGGTGATGGAGCTGGCGAATCCTGACGGATGGTGGCGGGACACGGCGCAGATGCTGCTGGTGTCGCGCGGGGACAAGACGGCGGTGCCGGCATTGGAAGCGATGGCGAAGGGGCATGCGGACACGAATGCGCGGGTGCATGCGCTGTGGACGCTTGAGGGGTTAGGGGAATTGAAGCGGGACGTGCTGGTGGCGGCGTTGAAGCATGAGCAGCCGCGGGTGCGGCGGGCGGCGGTGCAGCTGGCGGAGCGTCGGGTGGTGGCGAAGGATGCGGAGATGGCGACGGTGCTGGCGGGGATGAAGGACGAGCAGGATCCTTTTGTGGTGACGCAGTTGTATCTGGCGTTCCGTGCGGCGGCGGCGGCAGGGGTCGGGGCGTTGCCGGAATCGGTCAGGGAGAAGGCGGCGGTGCTGCCGGTGGTGAATGCGGTGATGGATCAGGATCGTGCGGCGGCGTTGGAGGGACCGCTGGGGGAGACGGCGCGGAAAGGGAAGGAAGTTTATGAGTCGCTGTGCATTGCGTGTCACGGCGTGGACGGGAAGGGCGTGAAGGCCGGGGACAAGTTCCTAGCGCCGAAGCTGGTGGAGTCGTCGTGGTTTGCGGATGGCGGGAATGTGAAGGTGCTGGCGCGGGTGTTGCTGAAGGGGCAGAGCGGGCCGATTGACGGTGTGACGTATGGGGAGGGATTGATGCCGCCATTGGAGATGAGTCACAGTGACGAGCAGATTGCGGCGGTGCTGACGTATGTCGGTCAGCGATGGCACGAGTGGAAGAACCCGGTGGATCCGGCCTTGGTGGCGCAGGTGCGGAAGGAGACGGCGGAGCGGAAGCAGCCGTGGACGCACGAAGAGCTTAAGACGGTGGCCAAGTGAGCCCGTGGGCGGCGCGGGCCTTGCGGCATTGATCGTCGCCGGGGGAGACCTCGCGGCAGGGGTGGGGTCGCTGGTGGTAGATGCGGCAGGAGACGGCGTGGCCGATGGTGCCGTCGAGGTGCGTGCAGCGGACCGGGTGTGATTGCGTGCCGTTGAAGCAGACGAGGTGAGGGGAGACGGGGACGAGGCTGGATTCCGGCAGGTTGCGGGAGACGGCTTCGAGGTATGGGAACGAGACGCGGAAGTGGGCGCAGCAAGCGCCGCAGTTCAGGCAGGCAGAGGCATCGTCGGGCATGCGTGGAGGCGAGAGGGTTGGGAGGGAGGAGTTGATCGAGGGGGAGCACGGGTGGGCGGGTCGTGCAAGGCGGAGGCGTGGAGAGATTCCGTGATTCCGGCTGGCCTGTGCGTGAGTGCTGGCCGTAGGGAGAAGGTATGCAGGAGAGAGCGCTGAGAGAGACTGAAGCGGAAGCGGCGTGGGCGGGGTGTGGGTTGGCGGAGCGGTTGCGGTGCGTGGCGCGATTTCGGGATTTGCTGGCGGGAGCGGGGATGGAGGCGGCGGCGGCGGCGCGGCCGGTGGGGATGGAGGCTGGCGAGCGGGCGATGCGGGAGGCGCTGACGGCGCAGGTGATTCCGCTGGCGGAGGCGGCGGCGTTTCTGGTGCGGGAAGCGCCGGGATTGCTGCGGGTGCGGCGGTTGTCGTGGTGGCGGCAGCCGGTTTGGCTGAGCGGGGTGCGGACGGAAGTGCGGCGTGAGCCGTTGGGGCGTGTGCTGATTCTTGCGCCGTCGAATTATCCGCTGCTGTTGCCGGGGGTGCAGGCGTTGCAGGCGCTGGCGGCGGGGAATGCGGTGTGGTGGAAGCCGGCACCGGGCGGGGAGGCGGCGGCGGAGTTCATGGTGGGGTTGCTGCGGGCGGCGGGGGTGCCGGAGGGAGTGGTGCGGGTGCTGGGGTCGGATCCGGCGGTGGTGCGGGCGGCGCTGGATGAGCGAGTGGACAAAGTGGTGCTGACGGGATCGGCGGTGACTGGGGTGGCGGTGCTGGCGGAGCTGGGGCCGCGGTTGGTGCCTGCGGTGATGGAGTTGTCCGGGTGTGATGCGTGTTTTGTGCGTGAGGATGCGGACGTGGGGTTGGCGGCGCGGGCGGTGGCGTTCGGGTTGCGGTTGAATGACGGGCGGACGTGCATCGCGCCGCGGCGGTTGCTGGTGAATCGGCGGGTGGCGGGGGCGTTCCGGGAGGCGCTGCGGGAGGCGCTGGATGGTGTGGCGGAGCGGGAAGTGCCGGCGCGGTTGAATGAGTCGGTGAATTTCGAGGGAACGACGGAGGTTTACGGAGGGATGGGGGTGGATGGGCGGCGGATGATGCCGACGGTGCTGGCACCGGAGGCGGGTGGGCATGTGCTGACGCGGAGTGATTTGTTCACGCAGATTGCGACGTGGGAGGAAGTGGAGACGGATGAGGACGCGTTGCGGTTGAATGCGGCGTGTCCGTTTGCGCTGGGGGCGTCGGTTTTCGGGCGGGATGAGGGGGCGGCGCGGGAGTTGGCGGCGCGGATTCCGGCGGGTGTGGTGGTGATCAACGACGTGGTGGTGCCGACGGCGGATGCGCGGGTGCCGTTTGGCGGGCGGGGGCGGAGCGGGTTCGGGGTGACGCGCGGGGCGGAGGGATTACTGGAGATGACGGTGGTGAAAGTGATTCAGGTGCGGCGCGGGAGCGGGCGGCGGCACTACGAGGATGGGGGCGGGATGGAGGCACCGTTCTTTCAGCTGTATCTGGAAGCGGCACACAGGCGTTCTCTTGCGGGACGTCTATGTGCTGTTTATCATCTGTCGAGGATGGCGATGCGGCGGCAGACTGAAAAGAAGACAACACCCGACCATATTCAAGACACACCATGAAGAACGAACGAGTAGGCATCATTGGCGGCGGATTGGCCGGATTATCGGCGGCGGTGGTGCTGGCGGGACGGGGGCATAAAGTGACCTTGTTCGAGGCGAATCCGTGGATCGGGGGGAAGGCGGCGCAGTGGGATCAGGAAGGGTACCGTTTCGACATGGGGCCGACGATCCTGACATTGCCGTCGGTGCTGCGGAAAGTTTGTGAGGAAGCGGGGACGACGCTGGAGAAGGAATTCAACATGGTGCGGCTGGATCCTCAGTGGCGGAGTTTCTTCACGGACGGGTCGGTGCTGGATCTGGTGGAGAATGTGGATGCGATGGCGGGGAATGCGGAGGCGTTTGCGCCGGGGAAGGGAGCGGGGGAGGGTTACCGGAAGCTGCTGGCGCTGTCGGAGAAGCTGAACACGATTTCGAAGAAGTACTTTTTCTACAAGGCGATTGGCGGGATCAAGGACATGTTCCGGCCTGGGGAGATGGTGAATCCGGGTGTGTTGCGGGATGTGCTGACGATGCGGATGGGGCAGTCGGTGGGGAGTGTGCTGCGGCAGTTTGTGCCGGACGCGAAGATTTCGCAGATGATGGATCACTTCACGCAGTATGTGGGGTCGTGTCCGGAGACCTCGCCGGCGGTGTTGTGCGGGATTGCGCACATGCAGACAGATGAGGGCGTGTGGTATCCGATCGGGGGGACGCGGGCGGTGCCGGTGGTGCTGGGGAAGATCGCGGAGCGGTTAGGGGTGGAGATCCGGTCGGACAGTGAAGTGAAGCGGATTCTGCAGGAGAACGGGCGGGCGACCGGGGTGGAGCTGGCGAGCGGGGAGAAGGTGGCGCTGACGGCGGTGGTGAGCAACATGGACAGCGTGCGGACGCATCGTGAGCTGGTGGGCGGGTCTGCGGCGGCGGCGTTCGAGGCGCGGCGGAAGTACGAGCCGGCGTGTTCGGGGGTGGTGCTGTATCTCGGGTTGCGGGAGCGTTATGAGCATCTGCTGCATCACAATTTTGTGTTCAGCCGGGATCCGCATGAGGAGTTCGAGGCGATTTACCGGAAGGGCGAGCCTGCGCCTGATCCGACGGCGTATGTGTGTGCGCCATCGGGGACGGAACCGGCGGTGGCACCGCCGGGAGGAGAGGCGCTGTATGTGCTGGTGCACACGCCTTATCTGAGGCCGCATCATGACTGGAAGGCGATGCTGCCGGCGTACCGTCGGGTGATTCTGGAAAAGCTGAAGACGACTGGGGGGATGCCTGACATTGAGGAGCGGATCGTGACCGAGCACTGCCTGACTCCGCAGGGGATTAATGATCGGTACCGTGTGCTGAACGGGGCGATTTACGGGTTGGCGAGTCACGGGACGTTTACTGGGGCGTTCAAGCCATCGAACCGGAGCCGGGATGTGAAGGGGTTGTATCTGGCGGGCGGCGCGGCGCATCCCGGGCCGGGGATGCCGATGGTGCTGATGTCCGGGTGGATTGCGGCGGACGCGCTGCATGCGGATTCTGCGGCGTGAGTGGGGGCAAGACGATGGCGAGCGGGTACCGGCCGGCGTCGCGGCATGTGCTGCGGTTTTTCCGGTGGTATATCCGGCGGCACCTGCGGAGGCATTTTGCGGGCGTCCTGTTGTTAGGTGATCTGCCGGAGTTGTCGGAAGATCGGCCGGCGGTGGTGTTTTCGGCGCATCCGTCGTGGTGGGATCCGTTAGTGTTCATGTTTCTGCATGAGGCGGCGTTCGGGTGGCGTGCGCAGGCCGGGCCGATTGATGCGGGGCAACTGGCGAAGTTTCCGATCTTCGGGAAGCTGGGGTTGTTTGGGATCGAGCCGGGGACGACGGCTGGGGCGCGGGATTTTCTGCGGTGCAGCCGCGAGCATTTCCGGCAGAAGGGGGCGGTGTTGTGGGTGACGCCGCAGGGGAGGTTTGCGGATGTGCGGGAGCGGCCGCTGGGGTTGGCTGGGGGTGTGGAGATGCTAGCGAGGAGAGAGCCGGAGGCGGTGCTGGTGCCGCTGGCGCTGGAGTATTGTTTCTGGAATGAGCGGCTGCCGTATGTGCTGGCGCATTTTGGCGAGCCGGTGGAGGCTAGCGGGATGGAGGCGGGATTGGAGGCGGCGATGGACCGACTGGCGGCGGCGGCGCAACGGCGGGATGAAGGGGCGTTCCGGTGCCTGCTGCGTGGGAAGTCGGGGACGGGCGGCGTGTATGACTTGCGGCGGGGCGAGTGACGTCGGTTTGGTGTTAGGGTTGGGCCCGTCAGGGGACGCAACCCCGTTGGGGTTGGAGATTTGTTTTGGGTAGACCCAGGGTAGGCCTTCGTGCCGCAGGCCAACCCTGGGCTTTGGGACGCAATCCCGTTGGGATTGAAGGGAGGCGGGGCGAGTGACGTTGGTTGGGCGTTAGGGTCGGGTCGTCGGGAGGCTCAATCCCGTTGGGATTGGGCTAGGTCGCGGCTGGTGACCGTCAGGAGATGGCGGAGACGGCTGGGGGCTGGCTTTTGATTTCCTTCATGAGGACGCGGGAATTGCGGCCGCTGCGGCGGAGTTTGTCGAGGCGTGCGGCGGGGAGCCGGGTGGGGTCGACGGTGGAGTAGCCGAGTTTGCCTTCGAAGAAGTTGTAGGCCTGGGTGCTGAGGGCGAAGACCGTGGTGAAGCCGAGGTCGCGGGCGCGGCGTTCTGCGAATTGGACGAGAGTGCGGCCGAAGCCCATGCCTTCGTGGGATTTGCGGACGTAGAGGCAGCCGATTTCGGCCATGGCCTGATCTGGCCATGGTTGGACGGAGACGATGGCGACGATGGTGCCGTCGACTTCCATGACGTAGTAGCTGTCGATGGAGGCGCGGATTTCGTGGCGTGAGCGTGCAACGAGTTCGTCGTCGGCGACGGCGGTGCGGACCATGCGGACGATGGTGTCGATGTCGTTGCGGCGGGCCGGGCGGATGCGTTGATAGGCGTCGCCGTAGACCATGGTGCCGACGCCTTCGATGCTGAAGAGTTCGCCGAGGAGTGCGTCGTCGGTGCGGCCGTCGAGGAAGTGGACGCGGGGGACACCGCCTTCGCAGGCGCGGGCGGCGTGGCGGAGGAGGAGGACCTTGCTGCTTTCGGATTCGGCGTTGTCCGAGGGTTTGGCGGAGAGGGCGCGGGCTTCGTCGATGGAGAGCTGGCGGATGCGGCGGTGTTCGGCGTCTTCGACGACGCCTGCGCCGACGAAGAGGAGCTTGGAGGCGTGGAGGGCGACGGCGACCTCGACGGCGACGGCTGCGGAGTTGAGGCGGAGCGTGCGGCCCTGGCGTTCGCAGCCGCTGGGTGGGACGAGCGGGGTGATGCCCTGGTCGATGAGTTGCTGGAGCGTCTGGGTATCGATGCGGTCGATGGCGCCGGTGTAGCCGAGGTCGCGGCCGCGGATGACGCCTGCGGGGTGGACGGAGACGGCATTGGAGACTGCGGCGCGGAGGCCGACGCCAGCGAGGTGCTGGAGCATGGTGGTGGAGAGCCGGCTGATGGCGTCGATGGAGGCCTCGAGGGTGGCTTCGTCGGTGACGCCGGTGGCGTCCGGGCTGGAGAGCGTGACGCCGCGGCGGGCGGCGAGTTCCATGATCTGGAGTCTGGCACCGAAGACGACGACGACGCGGATACTGAGGGAATGGAGGACGGCGAGGTCGAGGAGGACGTTGCTGAAGTTTTCGTGGCTGATGATGGCGCTGTCGATGAGAACGACGAACGTCTGGCCGCGGAACTGGGGGACGTAGCGCAGAATGCCGCGGATATCGTCGTATTTCATCGTGCGGGGGTCGGAGGCAGGGATCAAGGGAGGGCGAGTGTGGGGCCCGCGGCCGGAAAATCAACCATGGTTTGAGGCTGGAGGTGTGGACAGGAGGGTAAAGAGCGTCATGGTGAGAGGAATGGCAGCGTATTCTTCCCATGCCCGGCTCAGCAGATGGCTCGCGTTGCTCGCGGTGACGATGGTGGCGGTGTATCTGTCGTGGAAGCTGATTGAGCCGTTCATGGAGGTGCTGCTGCTGGGGGTGGCGCTGGCGGTGATTTTCCGTCCTTGGCATTTGAGGTTTCTGAAGTGGACGGGGAAGCCGGTGGTGGCGGCTGGATTGTCGACGTTGTTCACGCTGCTGGTGCTGGTGGTGCCGATGGCGTTTGTGTCGCTGACGCTGGTGAAGGAAGTGCCTGGGGCGATTGCGTCGCTGCAGTCGGGAGCGGAGACGGTGCAGGCGAAGTGGGCGGCGGATGCGGGAGCGGATTCGTGGCTGGCGACGGTGCGAAGGGATTGGGAGCTGGATGAAGTGCTGGGGCCGGAGAAGTTGCGGGAGTACGGCGGGCAGCTGACGGGGTTTGTGCTGAAGAATGCGGTGAACGTGGTGGGTGGGGTGTTAGGGTTTTTTCTGAATTCGGTGTTTCTGGTGTTTGTGCTGTTCTATTTGTTTCGGGATGGCGGGAAGCTGGGCGGGCGGTTTCTGGAGCTGGTGCCGTTGCCACGTGATCAGACGATGCAACTGGCGGAGCGGACGGGGGAAGTGCTGCATGCGTGTGTGTACGGGGTGATCATGGTGGCGAGCGTGCAGGGGTTGCTGGGGGGACTGACGTTTCTGGCGCTGGGATTGCCGTCGCCGGTGACGTGGGGGGTGGTGATGACCCTGTTGTGCACCCTGCCGATTGTGGGGGCGTGGCTGGTGTGGCTGCCGGCGGCGGCGGGGTTGGCGCTGCAGGGGAATTACACGAAGGCGGTGATTATGCTGGTGGTGGGGCAGTTTCTGATCAGCAGCATTGACGGGTTTCTGAGGCCGGTGCTGGTGGGGCAGCGGGCGAAGCTGCATGAGTTGGTGATCTTTTTCGCGGTGCTCGGGGGGTTGCGTTATTTCGGGCTGCTGGGGATTCTGCTAGGTCCGGTGGTGGTATCGCTGACGTACGGGTTGCTGGGGGCGATGTGGCGGGTGCAGCAGAACGAGGCGGGGGAGGAAAGTTAGAAGTGAGGTGAGAAGTGAGGTGAGAAGTGAGGTGGGAAGTGGGAAGTGGGAAGTGGGAAGTGAGAAGTGGGAAGTGAGATGGGCTTGTTGGGATGGCGGGCCGCGCGCACTCCGTGCGCCCTGAGAGCTGTGATGCTCCCAGCAGTCCAGAGCCTGCGGCTGGCGGTGGGGATTTGAGATTTGAAATTTGAGATTTGAGAGGGGCTTGGTCGGAGGGCTGGCCGCGCGCACTTCGTGCGCCCCGAGAGCTGCGATGGCTCACAGCAGTCCAGAGCCTGCGGCTAGCTTGTTCGGAGGAGAC
>CANHUG010000117.1 GCA_947462995.1 Verrucomicrobiales bacterium
CATCATCCTCCGCCGCCAGCTCGCCAAAGCCAAAACCGAGGCCATGCAGCAGATGAAAGCAGACGGGGTCCCCTTCGAAGAACGTCTCGCCCGACTCGAAGACCTCGAATACCCCAAACCCTGCCGCGAATTCATCTACCGCACCTTCAACGCCTTCTCCGAGCTCCACCCATGGATCGGCACCGAAAACATCCGCCCCAAAAGCATCGCCCGCGAGATGTTCGAAAACTTCCGCGGCTTCGCTGACTACGTCAAAGATTACGACCTCCACCGCGTCGAAGGCGTTCTCCTCCGCCACCTCTCCGCAGTCTTCAAGGTCCTCGCCCAAACCGTCCCAGCCCCGCTCAAAACCCCCGCCGTCGACGAAATGGAAGCATGGCTCGCCGGCGTCGTCCGCGGCACCGACTCCAGTCTCCTCGACGAATGGGAACGGCTCCGCAACCCAGCCGCCGCCGCCGCCGCCGCCCTGACACCCGCCCCGCCTCAGGAACCCGACATCACCAGAAACGCACGCGAATTCACCGCGCTCGTCCGCGCCGAAATCTTCCGCTTCCTCCGCCCCCTCGCCTCCGGCGACTACGCCACCGCCGCCTCCGTCCTCTCCTCCCCACCAGGCAAAGCATGGGGCCCCGACCGTCTCGGCGCCGCCATCGATCCGTTCTACGAATCCCACGAACGCATCCGTCTCGACCCCGAAGCACGCAACGGCCGCCACACCCGCACCGACCTCTCCCAGGACGGCTCCGCATGGCGGGTCTGCCAGTCCCTCATCGACCCCGACGATCTCAACGACTGGGAACTCGAATTCCGCATCGACCTCGCCTCGGCCCGCGAAGAAGGCCGCCCGCTCCTCGAACTCTCCGCCATCCGCCCCATCGGCGCTCCTCCCGCCTGACTCCCGCCCCCTTACAACAAACAAATCGGCCGCCAGCGTCTCCACCGGCGGCCGATCCTCACGATTTCTCAGTCGCTCAACCCCTCACTTCTTCTCCGGACCCTTCTTCAGCACTCCGTCCAGCTTCTTCGCAAAGTCCTCCGGCGACGAAGACCCCACCTGCTTGCCCACCGACTTCCCGTCCGTCCCCAGAAACTCAATGTGAGGAATCCCGGACACGCCGAAATCCTTCATCGGCTTCTCGTTAGCAGCCTCGTCCGCATCAAGATACGCCCAGATGAACTTGTCGTGGAATCCCTTCACCGCTTCACTCGGATACACTTTCTTCTTCATCTGCTGACAAGGCCCGCACCACGTCGCCGAAAAAATCACAATCACCGGCTTCTTCTCCTTCGCCCCGGCCTCCACAGCCTTCGCGTAATCATGCAGAAATACCGGGCCACCTTTCGCAGCCTCCTCGGCACACGCTGCAAACGGCAGACCAGCCACCGCAGCAGCCAGCATCACAAAACGTCGGGTGTTCATCACAGTTTTTTTGGGTTGTTAGTTTGATCATTCCACAGGCAGCAACTCTTCGCAGAATCCCCGCCGCAGCCCCTCTCATTCGCCCGCTTTCCCCGCACGCGCCAGGGCGAAACCTCGGTGAATCTCCCGCAACTGCCCCACCGAGACTTCATGCAACGTCGGCAGCACCGCCGCCGCCCCACCGAAATCCGACCCCCGCGTCACCGGCGACGGCACCACCACACACGGCACCCCCGCCGCCACCGCCGCCCGCAACCCATTGTGCGAATCCTCCAGCACCAGCGCTTCCTCCGGCATCACCCCCAGCGCCGCACTCGCCGCCAGAAACAAATCCGGCCACGGCTTCGCCCTCGCCACATCATCCCGCGTCAGCACCGCCTCAAACGCCCCCTCCAACCCAGTCCGCGCCAGCCACCTCCCCACATGACTCCGCTGGCTGCTTGATGCCACCGCGCACATAACCCCCATCCTCGCCGCCTCCGCCAGCACTTCCCTAACCCCAGGCATCGTGTCCAACCCAGCCTGCAATTCATGAATCCTCGCATCCTTCTTCGCCAGCACCCGCTCCCATTCCACCGGCCCGCCCGTCAATTCCTCAAGCGCCGCCATCGGATCATAATGCCCGAACGTGCTCCCCACACACTGCACATACGTCGCCAGCGGCAACTCATGCCCGTGATCCTCATACAACTCACGCCACGCCTCGTAAATCGCCGTCTCGGTGTCCACCATCAGCCCGTCAAAATCAAAAAGGATCGCTCGCATATGCTCTCCTCGCCCTCGCACCAACCTCCCGCCTCCGCCACGGATTTCCTCTCCCCGCCAGCTTGACAGCCCCACCCCTCCCCTCCCACTCCTCTCCCATGCAATCTCCATGGCCAGACGAAGCTGATCTCGAAATCTCCCCCGCCTCCGTCGCCTCACTCCTCAACTCCCAAACCCCCTTCCGCCTCGTCGATGTCCGCGAACTCGACGAATGGCACCTCTGCAAAATCGAAGGCGCAGAACTCCTCCCGCTCTCCTCCTTCGCAGAATCCGCACCACGCCTCCTCAACGACCCCGACTCCCACGTCGTCATCTACTGCCACCACGGCCGCCGCTCCGCCCACGCCACCGAATGGCTCCGCCACCACGGCCACCACAAGGTCTGGAGCATGGCAGGCGGCATCGAATCATGGGCCACCGACATCGACCCCGCCACTCCTCGCTACTGATCCCCTTCCGCCTTCTTCCCTTCCTCAACCTTCTCCTCCTTCGGCTCCTCCGCCTTCTTCTCCACCGGCACCACGCCCGCCGGCACCCGCCCAAGCCACTCCGCCAACCGCTGCGGCCACCCCTTCACCGTCAGTCCGCTCCGCAACCCATACCCGTGCCCCCCATCAGGGTACACATGCAACTCCGCAGGCACCTTGCGCGACTTCAACGCCAGCAGAAACGCCGTGCTGTTCGCCACCGGCACCGGATCATCCACCGCATGCACCATGAATGACGGCGGCGCCTGCTCCAACCCGCGGAACAACGGGCTCAACCCAGTCGCCCCACCCACCGGCTCCTTCACCCCAGCCCCCTCCGCCGCATTCTGATCCGGAATCAGATACGCAGGATACACCAGCACCGTGAAATCCGGCCGGCACGGCACCGCATCCACCGCATCCTCAGCCTTGTAACTCCTCTCATTCCCTCGGTCCCCAGTCAGCGCCGCCAGATGCCCGCCCGCCGAAAATCCCATGATCCCCACCCGGTCCGGCGCAATCCCTCGCTCCGCCGCCTGCCCCCGCACCAGACTCACCGCACGCTGCGCATCCTCCAGCGCCGCCCCATGCCGCTCCTTGTCCCCGCCCCGCGGCAACCGGTACTTCAGCACAAACGCATGATACCCCAACCCGCTCAGCCAACTCGCCACCTCCGTCCCCTCAAGGTCCCACGCCAGTAAATGATACGCCCCGCCCGGACAGATGATCACCGCCCGATTCTGCGGCACCCCCACCGGCCGATAAACATGTAACGCAGGCTCCCCCACATTCCTCAAGGTCACAATCCCGCCCATGTGCGCCTGCTCTTCCCTCACCTCCTCCCCCTCCACCTCCCACCCACCAGGCGGCTTCCCTCCCCTCGCCTCCCCTCCCCACAACAGAATCGTCTCGTCAGGCGCCCTCACCCCCTCAGGCTTCTGCGCTCCCACCTCGCCACCACTCAGCAGCACCACCATCATCAAGAATAGATTTCTCATCACCCTCCACTCTGCCCACCTCTGCATCCCACGCAATTTCTCTTCCACACGCCTTCACGCACCCTTCCACTTTTCATCTGCACTCAAGGTGTCCTGTGCCATTCCTACACCCCAACCTGCCCGAAAATTGGCTTTCTTTCACTAAAATCGACTTCACTTCCCCCGTTTTCACTCGTAAAGTCCCAGCCTTCTACCGCTCCACCGGCTCCCCCTGATTCCGGTCTGCGCTCCCCACCATTGCAAATTCCATCCCCCCACTACGCCATGAAATCATCCCGTCTCCTCTTCGCCTGCGCACCCCTCGCAGCCCTCCTCACCTCCCCGCACCTCCACGCCGCAGTCACGCTCACCGAGCCTCCCACCACCTACGATTTCCCCGCTATCCCAGCCGTCGCTGACTTCAGCACCCTCGCCGTCGGCACCGCCACCGACGGCACCATCACCGACAACGCAGGCTTCGACGCCAAAATCATCGCCGCCGCCAACGCCTCCACCATCACCACTGTCCTCGGCTCCAGCGGCACCATCCCCCCAAGCAACAGCGGCGTCGCCCGCTTCAACACAGGCGTCGCCACCACCCCGGTCGGCATCACTTTCCTCCAAACCCGCCCCACAGGCGTCGACTACATCCTCCTCCTCGCCCCAGTCTCCAATGACTCCGGCGCCGCCATCTCCACCGCCACCGTAGCCTACGACTACTCCAAGGCCACCGACACCGCCTCGGAAACCATCAAAGGCCTCCGCGCCTTCTGGAGCCTCACCGGCACCCCCGGCTCATGGCAGTCCATCCCAGCCCTCAGCAAGGACACCACCGGCACCATCGCCACACCCGAAAAAGTCAGCGGCGTCATCACCTTCCCCGCCCCCATCGCCCCAGGCGGTACCTTCTTCCTCCTCTGGGCCGACCAGAATTCCTCAGGCACCGACGCCTCCTACCACATCGATAATCTCAAAGTCTCCTCCGGCGGAGCCCCCGCCGCCGTCATCAGCGGCTCAGCCGCCCCAGGCACTCGCGCCACGGGAGCCAGCCCAACCGACCCCAACGACGACATCATCACCTTCACCACCACCGTCGTCGGCTCCGGCCCAGTCAGCCCGCTCGGCTGGATCTCCTCCGACCCACCCGCCCTCTCCAACCAGCTCACCGGCCCCTACGGCACGCCGCACCCTGTCTCCACACCAGTCTCCAACTTCACCAACGGTACCCTCCGCCTCACCCTCCAGGACCGCGGCGACGCCTCCGCCACCTCCGCATTCAATGTAAGGTGCCCAGTCGTCATCGGCACCAACGAAGCCATCACCCCGGCCCTCCCTCTCATCTCCAGCGCCGCCGCCCCAGCCAACTGGACCTACGACGAACCAGCCCGCACCCTCCGTCAAAACGCCACCCCGCAGGCCGACCACATCGTCCTCTCGGAAGAAATCACCCTCCCAGGCGGCGGTAAAGCCGTTCAGGTCTCCGCCAAACTCATCGCAGAAACCGGCACCTCCTCAGGCTTCGAAACCGCAGACAGCTTCGCCTTCGACCTCATCATCGACGGCGTCGCCGTCAGCGCCCTCGGCGCCAGCGACATCGACAGCGATGGCCGCCTCCGCGGCCTCGACGCCGCAGAAGGCACCGAACTCCCCGGTGCCACCCTCATCAACACCAATAAGGAATTCCTCTTCTCCCGCGTCATCCCCGCCACCGCCTCCAAGGTCCAGATTCGCATCATCGGCAATAGCAACTCCGCCAACGAAACCTTCGTCGTCAGCGACCTCAAACTCTCCATCCCCGGACCCTCCATCGCCGTCACCAGCGCAGGACCATCCGTCCTCGTCAACAACGGCACCGATTCGCCTCTCGACGACGGCTTCTCCGCCCCATACTCCGTCCTCCCAGTCAACTTCACGGGCTCCACATGGACCGCCTCCGAAGGCCCCACGCTCTCCGGCCCCTACTCCCCTCCAGCCATCTCCTTCGGCCCCTACCCAGTCTCCGGCGGCCCCAAAACCATCTCCCTGAGCGACCAGGCCAACCCTGCCATCCTCTCCCCTTCCTTCACCATCGCTCTCCCGCCGGCACCAACCCTCACCGCCTCCGGAGCCAATAACATCACCCTCAACACCGACGGCACCATCTCCTTCGACGCCGTCATCAACGGCGCCAACGGCGGCCCGCGCTTCTCGGTCAGCGGTGCCACCGCCTCCCGCGAAACCTACGGCACCGCACCCGTCCGCTTCACCATCCCAGCAGGCGTCTCCCCATTCAGCGTCTCCGTCACCGACGTCAGCTACCCGGAAGCCACCCAGTCCTTCCTCATCAACTCCCCCATCGAATTCATCATCGGCCAAACCGACTTCGGCACCCCCACAACCATCAAGTCCACCACCAGCGACACTCCCTGGAATAACGACTTCCTCGCCAGAACCACCACCATCAACGCTGGCACAGCCCTCGAAGCCATCGTCGCCTCCGAAGTCATCGACCTCTCCACCATCGGTGCCGTCAACTTCTCCGCCAAATTCAACGCCGCGGACACCAGCGCAGGCTCCAACTTCGAAAACACCGACCGCTTCCGCGCCGAACTCATCATCGACGCAGGCCTCCCCTCCCAGCAGATCGTCAACCTCGTCGACCAATGGGATAAAGGCAACGGCACCAGCGCCACCGCCGTCCTCACCAACGGCCTCAATGGCCCCAAAGACGGCTACATCAACGGCTACAACGGCACCGCCGCTCTCGATATCATCAGCGGCATCGACTACTCCGTAGCCCCCCTCGTCGCAGAAGACGAATACAACGCCAATCGCTCCCGCGACGAATTCAATACCAAGGACGAAATCGCCGACCTCTCCCTCAATAACGACTTCCTCCTCTCCCACACCATCCCTGCCTCCGCCAACTCGGTCCAACTCCGCTTCATGGCCTTCGGCATCAATGGCACCGAAACCGGCACCGTCTCCGATGTCCTCTTCGCCGCAGCCGCCGCCTCCACAGACAATGACGGCGACGGAGTCTCCAACACCGACGAAGCCATCATGGGCACCGACCCAAACAGCGCCGCTGATGTCCTCCGCATCTCCCAGAACCCAGCCATCGCCACCCAGATGTCCTTCCCCTCCAAGGTCGGCCGCTTCTACCGCGTCTACTCCTCCGACGACGTCAACACCGCCTCCCACCTCCAAGTCTGGAAAGACGCAGGCCTCGCCACCATCTTCGGTACCGGCACCACCGCCACCTTCAACGTGACGGTCTCCGCAGGCCAGCCACGCCGCTTCTACCGCCTCCACGTCATGGAAGCCGACGGCCCATGGGCTCCCACCCGCCCCTGATCCCATCCATCAGCTGACTTAGCTCAGCGATCTCCCCTCTCGGGCACCCGGCTACTCCTCAGCCGGGTGCCCGCTTTTTTTACCCCTCTCCCCCTTCCCGCCACCCGGAACTTGACTTCCACTCTCCTCCCGATACATGCCCCCCGCATGACTGAGGGCACCCGGCATCCATCCCCCGCACGGGGTCTCATCACCGAATGCTCCCGCTGGGCCGTCCTCGCCATCCTCATCGCCGCCCCATGGCCTTGGGGCTGCGTCCTCAGAAAACACCGCGAACTCCTCGCATGGGCCCTCATCGGCTCTTCCCTCATCGCCTCCCTCGGCTGGCTCATCGAAACCCGCCGCCCACGCTGCCCTCTCCCAGCCCTCCTCTCCGCCGCGCTCCTCCTCGCCATCGGCTGGGGCATGGCCGCCAACCCGAAAGCCTACTGGGACCCCACCCTCGGCCTCCTCCTCCCACTCCAATCCCCAGTCGAATCGCTCCCCGGAACCCTCAATGAAGCCTCGTCCAAAAGCTGGATGCTCCTCTTCTCCGGCCTCTTCGGCCTCGTCATCATCTGCGCCGACCTCGCCCACTCCAGAATCTGGCGCGCCCGACTCTGGAATACCCTCGCCCTCTCAGGCTTCCTCGTCGCCGCCTTCGGCCTCCTCCAACGCTCCTCAGGCGCCACCAACATCTTCTGGGCCCCCGGTAAACCAGGCAACGAAACCTTCTTCGGCCCCTTCGTCTACCACGGCAATGCCGCCAGCTTCCTCCTCATCCCATCCGTCCTCGCCGCCGCACGCGCCCTCTACGCCATCCTCCGCGACCAAGCCCCCATGGCCAAACTCTTCTGGACCATGGCCTCCCTTACCCTCCTCACCGCCCTGATGGTCAATACGTCACGGGCCGGCGCGGCCCTCGGCGTCGCCGCCTCCATCACCTTCCTCATCCTCTCCCTCCCAGTCTGGCCACCCCGTACCACCAAACTCGCCGGCCTCATCGGCATCACCGCAGCCGTCGCTGCCATCGCCGCCCTCGGCATCGCCCTCGGCTGGGACAAAACCATCGCCCGCCTCTCCTCCACCACCAGCGCAGACCTCGCCGTCCGCTTCAACGCCGCCTCCGCCGCACTCCCCTGCGCCAGCGATGCCGGACCCCTCGGCTTCGGCCCAGGCTCCTTCCCCTCCGCCTTCCGCATCTACCAGCAAAATGCCGGCCTCCCACTCTCCTCCTTCTGGAAAGAACTCCACTGCGACCCCGTCCAGGCCATCATCGAATGGGGCTGGCTCGGCTTCCTCCTCTGGCTCACCCTCTTCCCCGGCGCTCTCCTCCACTCATGGCGTCACCGCCGCCCCCCAACCGAAAGCTCTCTCGACTACCTCCTCCTCTCCGCCGCCACCGCAGGCCTCCTCTGCCTCCTCCTCAACAGCACCATCGACTTCCCCCTCCAGGTCCCAGCCATCATGACCTCCACCGCCGCCCTCACCGGCCTCCTCTGGGGCCTCGGCAAACCAGTCTCCTCTCCCCTTCCCTCCTCACTCCCGGATCCATTCCCGGAGCCACTACCCGATCCCCCCCCCTCCACAATTCCCTCCCACTCTTCCCCTGTCCCGCCTCCAACTCCCTCGCCCCCCTCAATCCCAAACCCTCCCCTCACCCCTCCCTCACACTCCCCCACCACAAAACCCCGCCGCTTCATCGCCGGCCCGGACTCCTCTCCCTCGGATCCATCTGACTCACAAAATCAGTAAAATTATCCCTTGCACACCGGGCGCTCCACACCACCTTCCCCGCCCTTCCGCGAGCCACTGCGAAATACCGTCGGTCTCTGCTTCGGCCCAATCTCACGATCCGGTGCCGTCAGCTCGCCAGAGGTAACCCGGTACACCATCAAAAATCCATGCCCGTCAGACTAGCCCGGTTTGAAATGCCCAGCCGCCTCACCAAAGAGGAGGCCACAGCCACCGACACCTACGCCAAATACATCGCCGAACCCTTCGAAGGCGGCTACGGCTACACCATCGGAAACGGCCTCCGCCGCGTCCTCCTCAGCAGCCTCGAAGGCGCAGCCATCACCAGCGTCAAAATCAAAGGCGCCCAACACGAATTCTGTAGCCTCCCAGGCGTCGTCGAAGATGTCACCGACATCGTCCTCAACCTCAAAAAGGTCCGCTTCTCCCACACCGAATTCAAAGAACCCCGCCTCCTCAGCATCAGCGTCGATCGCGACGGGATCGTCACCGCCGGTGACATCCGCGAGGACCAGCACTACAGTGTCCTCAATAAGGACCTCGTTATCTGCACCCTCGACCGTAAGGTCAAATTCGAACTCGAAATGGAAGTCCGCGTCGGTCGCGGCTTCGCCAGCGGCGAAGACAATAAACGCCCGGACATGCCCATCGGCGTGATCCCCATGGACTCCATCTTCTCCCCAGTCACCCGCGTCCGCTACGGGGTCGAAAATAGCCGGGTCGGCCAGAAAACCGACTACGACAAACTCGTCCTCGAACTCTGGACCGATGGCCGCATCTCCCCGCACTCGGCCCTCACCCAGGCCAGCGCCATCCTCCGCAAGCACCTCGACGTCTTCGTCAATTACGACGACAGCCTCGTCGAATTCGAAGCCGCCCCGGAAACACAAACCGAGGAAAACAGCGAGCTCCGCAAGCTCCTCAACATGAGCGTCAACGAGATCGAACTCTCCGTCCGCGCCGCCAACTGCCTCAACAACGCCAACATCACCAGCGTCGGGCAGCTCGCCATGAAGACAGAAGCCGAAATGCTCAAATACCGCAACTTCGGCAAAAAATCCCTCAACGAAATCAAGGACAAGCTCTCCGAACTCGGCCTCGGCCTCGGCATGAAGCTCGACCCAGCCCTCTTCGACGGCTCCGGTCGCGGCGGCTCCGCCTTCTCCTACTTCAAGGAAGACGAACGCGGTGGCGGCCTCGACTCCCTCATCACTCAGAACCTCGGCGACGAAGACGACGAAGAAGAATAAAAATTCCTCCTTCCCTTATCCATTCACCTACTCCAACTCTGACCCATGAGACACGGTCGTAAAACCATCAAGCTGCAGCGCCGCCAGGACCACCGTAACG
>CANHUG010000118.1 GCA_947462995.1 Verrucomicrobiales bacterium
TCGGAAGCCGAACCTGCTGCTTGACATCCTTCATAGGAGCCGGTGGTTGAGCGAGTCCACGAGCGACACCACCGGAAACCACACCAAATGATATCGCACCCCGGCAGGGGTGCCAGCCTGTAACCGGTGGTTGAGCCACGCGACACCACCGGATTACCGCCCACACCCCACAATCGGACCCACTCTACCCAGGCCGCATCAATTCCGGCATCACCCCATCGCCCCTATCGCCCCTATCGCCCCTATCGCCCCATCGCCCCCACGCTCCCGCGCTCCCGCGACACCACCGCACCACCGTCCTATCCGTCCTATCCATCCTATCCTTGATCCCGATTGAAGGACTTCGGCACCTGTCCCCGCGCGAGAAGACGCTGAAGCCCCAAAAGCTCAGCTCCTGGAAGCACACTGCACGCGAACGAAATCGCCACTCCATGATCTGATTCAAAAACTCGCACATCCTCGAACATTTGGTCGTCAGATAATTCGGCGACCCAATCACTCGATTCACCAAAGAAAAACAAATACCGTCCAGAGGGTCCGTCCTTGCGGAACCTCGGGCTGTCTGGGAATCGATCCAAAAGCAGATTCACCTCGTCATCACCTGACTCCAGGCGCAGCCCTATCGGCGAATTTCCGGCGTCACGAAGAATGTCATAAAACCCAACGAACGACCCGACAGACTCATTCTCACGCCAGCCGTCAGCGGCAAAAGCGTGTTCGCAAAACAGAAATTCCACTGCGGAATCAAGGATAGCGACCACATTGCTCATTTCAGTTATTCCGTCTTCTCACCGCCAATCATTTCAGGAAATCCCCACCTCCGGATCATAACTCAAGCTCTGTCACCTGATCAATCACGTTCTCCGGTCCCCTCGCATCCTTACTCGAGTACTTGTATTCCGGATCCATCAGCCCCTTGAACTTCGGCGTCCACAAGTAGCACTGACGCAGATCGAATCGCCCACTCTCACACCAACGTTGGATTTTCCTCAGTTTCCAACGCCCCGACAAACTCAGCTCCCACGCATCCTCACCTCGCTCCCGGATCAGACCACGCTCAACGCCATCTTTCCGCGCCCATGCCATCAGTACGTGATACTTCTCTGCATCAAGCCCGGGATATGGCGGCAGGTCGTGCCGATCAGCACGGTAATAGTCAGCCGCCCCAATGAACTCCCGCACCATCTGCTCCGTGTTCGACCCACCGAGAAGCGATACGGCCTTCATCACCATAATCAGGCCCTGGGATCGATTGCTGTACAGCTTCAGTCCATCACTCATCGCAAATCCTCCAGAAAGTAATGCATACGTCACCCTCCCCTGACTGCCCTCCCATCCAGTCGCCAAACCGCAGGCATCTGCGGCGCGTCGGCCGTTCGGGCACCTGCATCTTCTCAGACATTGTCTCCCTCCGCAGATTCTCCGGCCTCTCCCCGCGACTCAATCGGCCGCCGCAACGGCTGATCCGAATACTCGTCGCCCGCAAGGTCCTCGAAACAGAGAAACAGATGCAGTAGATGAGGAAAAACATACTCCGCGTCCGCCTTCAGCATCTTCCGCAACTGCTCGCCTCCCAACGTCACTCTCCCCATAAAATACGCTAGATGATGGGACGCATACTGCATCACGTGCCCCTTCCCGACATCAAGAAGGTATCGCTCCGACATGTCCGACCTCGCAATCTCAAGAATCCCATGCTCCGCAAGGCCCGGAACCCCTCCCTGCAACTGCCCATCGATCTTCCCGACCCCATGCACTTTGATATTGGCAATCATCCAGCCAGAATCGTCAATATAATGGTCAAAATACTCCCTCGCCTGCTTATGACAATCCGTGCCAAGGCGTCCGGTAAGCCCAGACGGCACTGCCCTCCGAATCATCGATTTGGCAATTTCTAGCTTCATGTCAGATCACGCTTGGAATCACTATCGCCCGGATATCCGCCAGCCCTCCCCATGTCAAGAGAGCACCCCAGTTCGAGGATGCCCACATCAATCCATCAGGATCTCCCGCCCCATAAAGCCCCACCTCCGCCCTCCACCTCACTCATCACCCGTCTTCACACTCACCCCGCTGACCTTCGCCTTCAACGGAAACGGCGCAGCATAGTCGCCCACCGCACTGCCCGTATCCTCACCAACGCTCAGTCCGTCCTTCGGCTGCACCGCGATCAATCCACCCGCCTGTCCCCGCACCACTGCACCACTGCCGACCTGCAACTCCATCGCCCCATCCGCCCCCAGTCGGGCCGTCACCGCAAAATCCTCACCTTCCCGCGCTGCCGCAATCGCCTCCGCCTTCCCGTCGCGACGCACCGTGAAATGCACGCGCCCGCCCGACACATGCAGCGCATACCCGTGCTCCCGACCGCCCTGCGCTAGGATCACCCCGTCACCCGCCGCCCCTTCCACGGTCAACCGCACCACCAGCGGCTTGCCCGCCACCCGCGGACTATCCTTCACTTCCTCTCCCCCCGACCGCTTCCCCTCATACTCAACCCCGCAGCGCGCCGCCCACGCCTCCCATTGCGCCGCCATCGCCTTCACCCGTCCCGGCTCCGTCTTCGCCAGATCCCGCATCTCGTTAGGATCGCTTCCCAGCTCATAAAGCTCCCACCGGTCGCCCTTTAACGACACCAGCTTCCAGTCGCCCTCCCGCACCGCCCGGCTCCCCTCGTGCTCGAAACACAGCAACCCCGGCCGCACCGCATCACCACCCGACAGCAGACCCCGCCCCTCCATCGGCCGCACCCGCACCCCGAACCTCTCCTCAGGATACTTCGCACCCGCAGCCGCCACCAGCGTCGGCATCAGATCGATCACATGCCCCGCATCCCGCCGAAATCCGCCACGCTCCTTCAAACCCGCCGGCCAGTGCATGATCATCGGCGTCCGAATCCCCCCCTCATGACAGAAATGCTTGTACAACCGCCACGGCGTATTCCCCGCATTTGCCCACCCGCTCCCGTAACTCATGTAATCCCCAGGCTGCCCCAACCGCCTCAGCTCATCTCCCGCATGCAGCACATTCTTAGGCCCGCTGCTCCCGTCGAAACCATACGGATCCCACTCCCAGCACGCCCCGTTGTCACTTAGAAACACAATCAACGTGTTCTCCATCCGTCCCCGCTCCCGGATGTCCGCCACCACCCGCCCGATCGCCCCGTCCATCCGATCCACCATCGCCGCATACACCGCCATCCGCCGCGCCAGATCCCGACGCCTCTCCTCCGGAAGCGTTAGCCACGCCGGATTCGCCTTCCCCGCATACGGCGACGGCACCGCGTGCGACTTCGCCGGCACTTCACTCCGCTCCGGCAACTTCAAATCCTGCGGCACCAACCCCAGCGCCTTCACCCGCGCCATCCGCTCCTCACGAATCACATCCCAGCCTTTCTCGAAGTACATCGCCTCGTACTTCACAATATCACTCTCCGGCGCATGCAGCGGAAAATGCGGCGCATTAAATGCCAGATACAGAAAATACGGCCGCCCCGCCCGCCGCGCCTCACCCATGAAATCAATCGCATAGTCCGCAAACACATCCGTCGCATAGAAACTCCCGGGCTTCCCCGCGACCGCCGACGTATACTCCCGCACCGCTCGACCCTCCGGCCACCGGCTGTAAAACGGCTTCTCCTCCCAGCACGAGTTATAGCCCCCGAGCATCCCGTAAAACTCCGCAAACCCGCGGTCCGTCGGCTTCACGCCCTCACGGTTATGCAGGTGCCACTTCCCCACCATGCTCGTGTGATACCCAGCCGCGCCCAGCACCTCCGCAAGGGTCGTGCAATGCGGCTGCAACGTCCCCCGGTACCCCGGATGCCCCGGCCCGAGATCACTCGTCATGCTCCCCACCCCAGCCTGGTGCGGATACAACCCGCTCAGC
The DNA here is from genome assembly GCA_947462995.1 of Verrucomicrobiales bacterium. GTDB lineage: Bacteria > Verrucomicrobiota > Verrucomicrobiia > Verrucomicrobiales > V1-33 > V1-33. The sequence goes on from CANHUG010000118.1 coordinate 3,889, forward strand.
AGCGATGCCCGCGTCGGACAACACCGCGCCGAATTGTAGAACTGCGTGAACCGCACCCCGCCAGCCGCCAGGCCGTCCAGCACCGGCGTCCGGATCTCCCCGCCATAACACCCCAGATCCGACCACCCCAGATCATCCGCCAGAATCACCACAATGTCCGGCTTCTCCGCCGCACGCCCGCTCGCCTCCATCCCCGCCACCACCCCTAACACCAAAGCCATCCACCCAGCAACCCTCACGCCAGCGCCTCCCGCAATGCCTTCAGATGCTCCGGCACCGCCACAAACGGATCCGCATTCGACTCGTACTCCAGCACCACCCACCCCTGATACCCGCTCGACCGCAGTATCCCGGCCACCCGCTTCAAATCCGCAGGCTCCGCCGCCTTCGCTCCGGCACGCCTCACCTCCACCTTCACCTGCACATTCACCGCCCACGGCGCACACCGCGCTAACTCCTCATACGGATCCGCCCCATGGAAATTCCCCGTATCCAGATTAATCCCCACCGCCCGGCTCTGCACCGCCTTCACAATTTCCAGCAACCCCTCCGGCGTCGCCACCACTCCCCCGTGATTCTCCACCCCAAGCCAGACGCCCTTCCCAGCCGCATAATCCCCCACCTCCTCCAACGCCCGGATCACCTGCCGCCGCGCCCCAACCTCATCAATCCCCTTCGCACTCCCCGCAAACACCCGGATGTGCGGCGCTCCCAGCACCACCGCCCGGTCAATCCATCGCTTCACCTGCGCCTTCTCCTTCTCCAACTCAGGCCCGTCAGGCAACGCAAAACTGTTTCCCACCGCCGTCCCCGTCACACTAACCCCGCGCAGAAACGCATGCCGCCTCACCGCCAGCAATGCCTCATCACTCACATCCTGAGGAAAATAATAACTCGTCAACTCCGCCCCGTCACACCCCTGCGCCGCACAGTAATCAATGAACTTCGGAAAATCCATCACCGCCGCATCCTTGAACTGATCCCGAAACGAATACGCCGCCAGACTCAGTCTCATCCGCGCCGGCCCGCTCCGCCCCATCGGCGGCACCGCCCCGCACACCATCGGCCACAAACCAGCCATCCCTGCCATCAGTTGTCGTCTCGTTTTCATCCTCCCCGTTTCTCCCAACCACCCTCCCCCGTCGACTCCGCATCAGCGGTCCCGTCCCCATCACCACCCCTCCAAATTCATAACCCAACCGCCAAGTTAAGAATTGACGCGTGACAAATCCGTCACCTACCCTCCGCTCCCATGAGATTCCGAGCATTCGATCGTCACGGGGTTGCCGCCTTCCTGCTGTCGCTTTCCAGCATTACCCACGCCGCCCCGCTCATCACGGAATTCATGGCCAGCAACCAATCCGGCATCACCGACGAAGACGGCGAATTCCCGGACTGGATCGAAATCCACAACCCGGACCTCACCCCCGTCGACCTCGCAGGCTTCCACCTCTCCGACGACGCCACCGTCCCCACCCGCTGGACGTTCCCCGCTGGCACCACCCTCCAGCCCGGTGGCTACCTCGTCGTCTTCGCCAGCAACAAGAACCGCTCCACTCCCGGCCAGCCGCTCCACACTAACTTCAGCCTCTCCGCAGCCGGAGAATCCCTCCTCCTCTCCGCCCCGGGCGGCTCGCCTGTCCTCAACAGCTGGACCCCGTTCCCACCTCAAACCGGCGACGTCTCCTACGGGCTCCTCGCTCCCACCTCCGGCGCGCTCAGCTCTTTCTTCAATACTCCCACCCCCGGCGCGCCCAACAACAACGCCAACGCCCCCGCAGAGCGCGTCGTCTTCACCCCGCCCAGCTCCACCTTCAGCTCCGGCACCCCCATCAACGTCACCCTCGCCGCCACTTCCCCCACCGCAGTCATCCGCTTCACCACCAACCGCTCCCGCCCAGTCGGCACCAACGGCGTCACCGGCACTTTCGCCGCCGCCGCCGCCACCGACATCGGCACATGGATCAATCACCCCCTCAAACCCAATGACATGGTCCGGGTCACCGGACCAGCCCCCCTCACCGCCACCATCAATTACTTCGTCACCGTCCTCGGCCCCGATACCTTCAAACTCGCCATCGAACCAGGCGGCCCACCCATCGACCTCACCACCAGCGGCAACTTCACCATCCGCCGCGACGCCACCCTCGCCACCGCCGCCACCACCGACGTCTTCACCTCCTCAGGCAACCACGGCTTCTTCAACGGCGACCCAGTCCAACTCTCCAGCACCGCCACGCTCCCCGGCGGCACCACCGCCGGCACCACCTACTTCGTCTCCATTCTCTCCACCACCACCTTCCGGCTCTCCACCTCCCCGACCCTGACACCCATCGTCGACGTCACCGCCGCCGCCACCGGCGTCCTCACCGTCTTCCGTACCCCCTCTCCCGTCTACACCAACCCCATCCCCGTCACCCTCAACACCAGAGTCCGCGCCCAGGCCTTCGAAGAAGGTCGCCCACCAGGCCCCATCGTTGGCGAAATGTACTTCGCCCTCGACACCAACGCCCAGAACCTCACCTCACCACTCCCGCTCGTCCTCTCCCACACATGGAACACCGCCATGGCAGACAACGTCGTCGTTGAAAGCCAGGTCATGGTCTTCGAACCCAAGGCCCCCGACAACCTCGCACGCCTCACCAACCCACCGGACCTCGCCGCCCCCTGCTCCATCGAACGCCGCGGTTCCTCCACCGCCGGTGACCCCAAATACTCCGTCGCCATCGAACTCCAGGACGAAAACGGCATCGACCGCAATCTCTCGCCACTCGGTCTCCCCTCCGATTCCGACTGGATCATGCACGCACCCTATCAGTTCGACCGCTCGATGATGCACAACGACCTCATCTACCGTCTCAGCAACGACGCCGGTCGCTACGCCCCACGCACGAAATTCGTCGAACACATCCACAACGTCCAGTCCCTCACCAACACCATCGAAGGCAGTCTCACAGGCACCGACTACTTCGGGGTCTACAGCTTCATGGAAAAAATCACCCGCGGCAATGACCGCGTCGATGTCGAAAACATCACCATCGCCGACAACACCGCCCCAACCATCCAGGGCGGCTATATGTTCAAGGTCGACCGCCTCGACGTCGGCGAAACAGGCATCACTCCCCTCGCCGGTCAGAGCTTCGGCAACGTCGGCATGATGGGCCCCGGCAATAATCTCATGGCGTGGGTCAACCCGCGCGAAATCTCCTCCGATCCCTTCAAAATCGTCACCGCCGCCCAGAGCACATGGCTCCGCGGCCACATCGGCGAAGCATGGGCCACCCTCAGCGGCCCCAACTTCATGGACCCAGTCAATGGCTACGCCAAATACTGGGACCCAGCCGCCATGATCGACCACCACATCATCAACACCTCCACCAAAAACGCCGACGGCATGCGCCTCAGCGCCCACTGGCACAAACCTCGCTTCGGCAGAATCACCGCCGGACCAGCATGGGACTTCGACCGCGCCCAGGGCTCCACCGACGGCCGCGACTTCAACTGGGGCACATGGCGCGGCGACAACGGCGACCTCGGCACCGATTTCTTCCACTACCCGTGGTACAACGAAATGTTCACCGATCCCAACTTCTGGCAGCAGTGGATCGATCGCTACCACCAGCTCCGCATGACCTCATGGTCCACCGCCGCCATCCACGCCCGCATCGACGAATTCGCCAATACCCTCAACCCGGGCAACGCCGCCGGCACCCCCGCCAAACGCTCCGCCACCCGCTGGGCCGCCAGCGCACCCCGCACCGCCGCCAGCAACACCACCATCACTAACAATACATTCAACGGGCAGTACACCGGCGAAATCGCATGGCTCAAACACTGGTGGGCCAGCCGCCTGAACTTCATGGACAATCAGTTCACCCGCCCAGCCACCACCAGCTCACCCTCAGGCCCGGTCCCCGCAGGCACCGCCATCACCCTGACATCCCCCAGCACCGCCACCCAGGGCGTCCGCATCTACTACACCACCGACGGCACCGACCCTCGCCCCCGCGCCACCCAGCCGCTCACCCCCAGCGGCGGCTACATCACCGCAGGCACTTTCCTCAACGAAATCAATCCCGTCCGCGCCATCGTCCCAACCTCCGCCACCACCGGCGGTGCCTCCAACCAGTGGCGCGGCGCAGACCTCAACAGCAACGGCAACAACACCGACGACTTCGACGACTCCTCATGGTTCGCCAATGCCCCCGGCACCATCAGCGGGGTCGGCTACGACAACAGTTTCGCCGCCGGCGCCGTCGACTTCCAGCCGTTCTTCAGCCTCCGCTGGAACACCTCGACCTTCTCCGGAGCCAACGCCACCCCTCCCGGCATCAGCCCAGTCTCCACCAGCAATGTCATGTTCGCCGGTTCCATCAACGGCACCACCTACGCAGGCAACCAATCCTGCTACCTCCGTCTCCCCTTCACCCTCACAGAATCCCAGATGGCTCTCGCCATCCCCGGAAACAGGCTCGTCCTCCAGATCCGCTGCGACGACGGCTTCGTCGCATGGCTCAATGGCACCGAACTCACCTCCGCCCGTCTCAACGCTCCCGCCACCACCACACTCGCCTTCAACTCCGCCGCCACCGCCACCAACGCCGACGGCAACGCCATCCTCTACGCCGACTACGACATCTCCTCCGCTCTCAGCGCACTCCACCTCGGCCAGAACATCCTCGCCATCCACGCCCTCAACAGCGGCCTGACCAGCAGCGACTTCCTCATCGGTGCCAAAATCGCTATCCAAACCCCGCCTCCTCCGTTCTCTCCTGATCTGAACCCCGCCGCCCTGGCCTACTCAGACCCCATCCCCATCACCCAACCCACCCAGTTCTTCATCCGCACACTCAATCCCATCCGCCCTAGCGACCCGCCCACCCAGTCCGGCGGCGGCATCGGCACCGTCCCCAACGGTTCCAGCTGGAGCGCCCCCACCATCGCCTTCTTCTTCCCAGGCGCACTCCCCGCCTCCCAGGCCTCCCTCCAGATCTCCGAAGTCCTCTACCACCCGGACTCCCCCACCCCAACCGAAGTCACCGCAGGCTTCACCAATTCCAACGACTTCGAATTCATCCGGCTCACTAACACCGGCACCACCCCAGTCGACCTCACCGGCATCTTCTTCTCCGACGGCGTCCAGTTCTCCGCTCCCGAAGGCCTCCAGAACTGGCTCCCCGCAGGCGCTTCCACCGTCGTCGTCGAAAACCGCGCCGGCTACATCGCCCGCTTCGGCACCACGTTCTCCATCCTCGGCGAATACGACGGCGACCTCAACGACGGCGGCGAAACCGTCACCCTCAACGATCGCTCGGGGACCATCATCTCCTCCTTCACCTACGACGACGCCAACGGCTGGCCCACCGCCGCCGACAACGGCTACTCCCTCATCCTCACCGGCGCCAACCCTGCCCTCCCGGCCAGCTGGATCGCCTCCCTCGACCCCGGCGGCTCCGGCGTCGCCACCTTCACCTCATGGCGCTCCCGCTACTTCTCCGACGCCTCCGGCGCTCCCGACGCCGACCCCGACGCCGATGGCCTCAACAACTTCGGCGAATATGCCTTCGCCACCGACCCCCGCTCACCCGGCACGCGCGAAGCCGCCCTCGCCACGCTCATACCCGGCCCGCCTCAGGCCATCTCCATCCGCCGCCGCTCCGCCGCCCCTGACATCTCGTGGTCCTTCGAATCCGCCACCAATCCAGCCACCGGCCCGTGGACCATCGAAGCGCCTAACCCAGAATCCGTCACCCCAGTAGGCGACGGCACCGAAGCCGTCACATGGCGCTCCACCGCCAGCGATCTCCCTCAACGCTTCCTCCGCGCCAAAGCCGCAGCCATCCCCTGACCAGACAACCTCAGCCCGATCCCACTCGGAACCCTCAGGCGTCCTCCGGGCGCCGCACCGGCCGCGTCGTCCAGTTCAACCGGATCGACAGCATCCGCACCATCAGCGTCACCGCGATCCCCACCGCAGCCGCCGCTTCCACCGGCGCATGCATCGCCGTCACCATCAACACAAACGCAGCCACCCCAGCCGCCGACGCCACCGCATAAAACTGCCCCGGCTTCAGCATCAGCGGTTCCTCCCTCACCAGCACGTCCCGGATCATCCCCCCA
>CANHUG010000119.1 GCA_947462995.1 Verrucomicrobiales bacterium
ACCGATAACATAATCTAGCGTCCTGTAGGGACGCCACCTCTCCCAACAAGCAGCCGCAGGCTCTGGACTGCTGGGAGAATCACAGCTCTCCCTGCGCGAGGAGTGCGCCTACAAGCCCCTCCGTACACGCCCCCCCATCCGCCCTCGCTTCCCGCCATCATCCACTTGTCCCAAAGGGACAACCTATACCAGCCTGGGGCAATCGCCCCAGGTCAACACCGATAACATAATCTAGCGTCCTGTAGGGACGCCACCTCTCCCAACAAGCAGCCGAAGGCTCTGGACTGCTGGGAGAATCACAGCTCTCCCTGCGCACGGAGTGCGCCCGCCCGCCCTCGCCACTTCCCACTTCCCGCAAAAAAGCCGGCCCCGCCTCCACAGCAGGACCGGCTCCAATTCACTAACTCCTCCCCGCCTCAGGCAAGGCACTCCTTGATGTACTTGAACCCGTCGCGGTACACTTCCTTCTCCGTCTTGAAGAACGGACGCCACACCCGCGTCGCCGCCGCCAGATCCGGCAGCGCACTCCCGAACGCCTCGATCGTCACATACCCTTTGTACTTCTTCGCCTGCAGCAATTGCAGCACCGGCTTGATCAGTCCCTCGCCATTGTGCGTCTTCCCGGGCACGCCCCGGTCATTCGCCGAAATGTGAATGTGACTCACCACATCCAGATGCTTCTTCAGCGCCCCTAGCGGATCCCGTTCCTCGATGTTCGTGTGGAACGTATCGAACATCGTTTTGAAGTTCGGATGATTCACCAGCTTCACATAGGCCTTCGCCTGCTCCATCGTGTTCAGAAAATGGCTCTCGAAACGATTCAGCGGCTCAATCGCCAGATGAATCCCGGCCTTCGCCGCGTAGTCCGCCAGCGGCCGGTGCACTTCCGCCGCACGCTCCATTTCGTCAGGCTGCGGCCCCTTCCCCGTGAACACCCCCAGCACTTGATAGTATGGCCCGCAGAGCAGCTTGATCCCCGCATTGTGCCCGCAGTCAATCACCCGCTTCAGATGCTCCAGCGCCCCTTTGCGGTTCTTCGCCACCGTGCTCGTCGGACTGTGCGCCTCATCCGGAGCCACCGTCACCGCCGTCGACTCAAGGCCGTTGTCCGCCAGAGCCTTCCCGATCTTCTTGAAATGCTCGGGGTCGCTCGTGTCAAAAATTGGAATCTCGACACCGTCAAAGCCCGTCTTCTTCAGATCACGGAGGATGGGGAACTGCGCGTCGACAAAATGCGTGGTCCAGAGCAAAAGATTGAAACCGATTTTCATGGTGGCGCGGAGACTGGCGGGCACCGCACGCCTTGGCAAGTCAGGAATGCACCGGAATCCCCTCGCTCACCGCCCCACCAGCACATACCGCTTCGCCTCCGCCGGACCCTCCGTCACCCGTCCCTCAACCTCCACCAGCACCTTCGTAAATCCCCGCTTCTCCAACCCCCGCCGCGTCCGTTCCTCACCCCACTTCCGCACCGGCACCAGCACGTGCGTCGTCCCCTCCGGAATCGCCGACAACCCCGCACACTCCACCGTCCCAGCCCCCAGATAAAACAAAAACGGCTGCGGCCCGGGATACATCGCCGCAATCTTCGCCCCCTCGCCCGCCGCCGCCAGCACCTCCGCCGCAGGTCTCCTGTGCTCCCGCTTCTCCGCCCACCGCGGCATCACCACAAACGCCAGCACCAGCGCCACCTCCAGCAGCACCGCCCCGTACGCCGTGAACAACCGCTCAGGCTCCGCCTGCCGCCGCGTCCTCGTGTACACAAAAATCACCCACGGCACCATCGATCCACCCAGCAGAAACCCCGTCTTCATCCGCGCCGCCGCAAACGCCTCAATCAACGGCAGCAGCGCCCCGCATACCGTTATCCCCACCATCACCGCCAGCAGAAACCCGTGCGCCACCCGCCACCGCTTCGCCTCACTCTCCTGCCCCACACCCGCTCCCCGGTCCACACACAACAACCACACCGCCAGCAGCGCCACCGGCCCAGCCAGCGGCAGCTGAAACCTCGCATGCGGCTCAGGAATCAACGACAACGCCAGCCCCGACGCCAGCGATCCCCACGCCAATCCCCGCAACAACGCCCGATCCCTCACCGGCAACCCGCTCACCACACCCCGCCGCAACGCCCGCCACCAAACCAGCGCCACCACCGCCGGAACACTCAACGCCAGCACCGTATCCAATGGCGACGTCACCCAGCTCATCACATCAAACTTCGCCGGCATCAATCGCCCCAGCACCTGATCCATCCACACTTCCCCCGGACCCCTCGTCTCAACATCCGCAGGCAATCCCGCCAACCGCGCCTTCACCGCCATCGCCCACGGCACCGGCACCAGAAACACCAGCGCCAACCCCACCAGCGCCGCTGGATGCCGCAATCGCCTCAACTCCCCAGCCTGCCACATCGTCACCACCATCACCGGCAGAAAAAACGCCAGAAACACCGGCCCCTTCGCCAGCATCGCCAACCCCATCAACCCACACGCCGGCAACCACAGTCCCCACGGCCCCGCACCACGCTTCCACGCCGCCGCCCACATCAGCATCCCCGCTCCCGCCAGACTCACATACACCGCCTCGATCTCCGCCAGTCGTCCCTTCTCAATCACCCCAGCCGTCCCTAACACACCCAGCGCCAGAAACACCGGAAACTCCCGGTGCACATCCCGAAACGCCCGACCCGCCCACAACGCCACCAACCCCAGACCCAGCACCGACAACGCCGACGGCACCCGCGCCGCCGTCTCGCTCTCACCCCCAGCCACCGCAAACCCCGACGCCACCATCCAATTGATCAACGGCGGCTTCCGATGATACGGCCGCCCCTCGGAATAAGGCAGCACCCACTCCCCGCTCTGCACCATCGCACGCGCCGGCAAAATCCTCCGCCCTTCCTCACCCTTCAGCTCAAACGCCCCAATCCCCGGCAGATACAACGCCGCCCACACCACCGCCACCAGCAGCACCGCCACCCACCAACGCATCCCCGTCTCCGCACGCTCACCACTCATCACGACTCTCCTTTCACCACCGCCAGATACTCCCGCACCGCCCCGCTCACCGCCGCCGCAACATCCGCACGCGCCTTCGCAAACGGCGGCCGGAACCACGGAAACCCTCCCACCAGATCCGCCGTCACCAGCACCTGACCATCACACTCCACCCCCGACCCAATCCCCACCGTCGCACACCCCACCGACGCCGTAATCTCCGCCGCCACCGCCGGCACAATCCCCTCCAGCACAATCGCCAGCGCCCCCGCACGATCCAGCGCCTTCGCATCCTCCACCAACCCCGCCGCCTCCACCTCCGTTTTTCCCTTCTTCTTGTACCCGCCCTCCTTCCTGACACTCTGCGGCAGCATCCCGATATGCCCCACCAGCGGAATCCCCGCCCCGATAATCGCCTCAATCTGCGGCAGCATCACCCGCCCGCCCTCCAGCTTCACCGCGTCCGCCCCCACTCCCACCAGCACCCGCGCATTCTCCAGCGCCTGCGCCGGAGTCTCATACGAATGCCACGGCAGATCCGCCCCCACCAGCGCCCGCTCCACCCCGCGCCGCACCGCCTTCAAATGATGCACCATGTCCGCCATCGTCACCTCCACAGTGTCAGGATACCCCAGCACCACCATCCCCAGACTGTCCCCCACCAGCACAAAATCCACCCCCGCCTCGTCCAGCAACCGCCCCGTCGGGTAATCCGCCGCCGTCAGCATGCCCACCTTCACCCCCGTCCGCTTCAGCAACCGGAACGCCGTCAGTTTCTCAGATAGGGATCTCATCGTCCGCAAACTCAACGGCGGCGGGGGCCTCCATGCAATCACAGAGTCACCACCGCCGCCGCCGCGTCTTTTGTCATTCCTTCACTCCAATCGCCTCAAGGCGTCACCGGCGTCAGCACCATGTCCTTGAACTGCACCGTCATCGGAGGCCCCGCATGCAACTGCAGCGCCAAGACCCCCGTCTTCGCACCCTCCTTCGTCTCATCCGTCACATCGACCGTCAGCTTCCCGTTGATGAAATGCTGCAAGTGCCCGCCCTTCGCCTTGATCACATACTCATTCCAATCCCCCTGCTTGATCGCCGCCTGAATCTCCTCGCTCTTCCCCGTCTCCCCAGTCACCTCGATCTTCGGCTTCCCCGGCTCGCCCGAATCCTTCACCGTCACCTTCTGCCCGCGCTGCGCCAGAATCCCACGCCCGCGCTCCTCATACAGAATCCCGGAATACGTCTTCCCGGCCTCGAAATCCGCCTGATACCCACCCACCACAAACTTCTCCTTATCAAGCACTTTGCTCCGGTACTGCACCCCGCTGTTCGCCGACCCATTCCCACCGTCCGTCGTGATCCGGAACTGCAGCTTCAACTCGAAATCACTCACCTCCCCACCCTTCCACACCAGAAACGTGTTCCCCGAAAGCGGCGCCGCCGCCGTCGACTGACCCGTGATCGCTCCATCCTTCACCGACCACAACGCAGGATTCCCCTCCCACCCGGTCAGGTCCTTGCCGTTGAACAACGGCACCGGATCTCCGGCAACAGCACTCAATGTCAGGGCGGTCAGTATCAGGGAGGATATAATCTTGCTCATACCCCCACCAAAACCAGCCCCTCACCCGCCACGCAAGAAAAATCCCGCCCCTCAATCCTCCGCGGACGGGCGCTTGCGCATCGCCTTCACATTCCCCCGCTGCCGCTTGTCACGCACCATCCCAGCCTTCACACCCTTCGACCGCTTCACCTGCTGCCGCCGCTTCCGCGCCACCGCCGCCCGCGTACTCTGCAACGCCTCCGCCTTCCGCTTCTCCAACCGCTCACACAACGCCTCCCGCGCCAGATAACGATTCTGCGTCAGCGACCGCTCCTCCTGACACCTCACCTCGATGTTGCTCGGCACATGCCTCAACCGCACCGTCGACGAGGTCTTGTTGATCTTCTGCCCACCCGCCCCCGCCCCGCGCACAAACTCCTCCTCCAGATCGTCCCGGTGTATCCCGAGCGATGTCATCCGGACTAGCAATGCTCTGATGCGGTCGCGTGATACCATATTGTCTCCCCACCACCATCCCCCCGTTCCCCTCCCCGCGAAACCGGAAAAATCCACGCACCCCCCATACCAGCCAAAGTGGCACAGGCATCCTGCCTGTGACCCCCAATGCCTTCGCAAAACAGCTAGTAAAAAGACCATCCCGGCCTCATCCCCACCCCATCGCCCACGAAACACCGCCGAATCTTCACACTTTCCCACCCAATCGGAAGATGCCATCCGTGCCCAAGGCCGTACTGGCCCCCACACCCTTCGATTTCCTTTCCCATCCATGCTGCCCGCGCGCCCACTCTTCCTCACCCTCTGCCTCGGCTTCTCCTGCGCCCTCGCAGCCACCCTCCCAGCCGCACACCCAAAATCCGCGCCTCCCGCCCCGTCTCCAGCACCCGCGGCCACTCCCGCCGCCCCCACACCAAGCTGGATCTCCAAAATCACCCCGTGGAAACGCACCAAGGCCACTCCACCTCCCGCCACTCCCCCCGCTCCCGTCCCATCCCCGGCCCCCAAACCCGCTGCAAAACCCTCAAAGGCCGCCAAACCCGCGACCAAACCCTCATCCATCCCCGTCGCCCCCCCAACTCCCGAGCCCATCGCCACGCCCCCCGCATCCCCCTCATGGATCGCCCGGCTCACCCCATGGAAACGCGACAAAACCGCTCCCGCCCCCGCCGCACCGCCGGCCATCCCCACGCCACCCGTTCCCCAGAAACTCTCCAAATCCTCCCCCAAACCCACCGCGCCCGCTCCACCCGAGCCCATCGCCACGCTCCCCGCATCCCCCTCATGGATCGCCCGGCTCACCCCATGGAAACGCGACAAAGCCACGCCCGCCCCCGTCGCACCCCCAGCCATCCCCACGCCACCCGCTACCCAGAAACTCTCCAAATCCTCCCCCAAACCCACCGCGCCCGCCCAACCCGAGCCCATCGCCACGCCCCCCGCTTCCCCCTCATGGATCGCCCGACTCACTCCATGGAAACGCGACAAAACCACTCCCTCAGCCCCCACAGAACCATCCACGGACTCCCCTAAACCCTCTCTCCTCAGCGGCCCCCTCGCCGCCATCCGCAAACTTCGCTCGGATCCCTCCGAATCCCTCACGCCTCCCGAAAAAATCGAACGCCCCAAGGACTGGCAGGATCGCTTCATCGTCGCAGACCCCAAAACCGCTCTCTACGAATTCGGTCCCTCCCAACCCGGCGGCCCCGACGACTCCCTCCCTCGCGGCACCGTCGTTGTCGAACGCAGCCGCAAACGGGGCTGGTCCCTCATCGAAGCCAACGGGCGCTCCGGATACGTCGACTCCCAATCCCTCCGCCAGGCCGAACGCGCCGACTTCTCCGACCCTCCCCCTCCCCCCGCTCCCAAACCCATGATGGCCACCTCCGGCTCCGGCGTCCCATGGCGCCCCGCCGCCCCTCCCCCCGACCTCCCAGACGAAGCCCCCATGATGGACCTCGACGGCGCCCTCGACCTCCTGCCCCCACTCATCAAAACACCATGAACGCCGCCACCTTCAGCCGCCGCGCGTTCCTCTCGCTCGCCGCCGCCGTCCTAGCCTCCCCGGCCACCGCCGCCCCTCCCGCAACCGGGCTCCCTCCTAACATCCTCCAAGTCATCGCAGGCACCGCCGACTCATGGGACTCAAACCGCGGCCGCATCCAACTCTTCGAACGCGCCTCCGCCTCCGCCCCGTGGCAACCCGCCTTCCCGAAACCCATCCCCGTCCTCTTCGGCCGCAACGGGCTCGCATGGGGCAACGGATGCCTCCCCGTCCCCCACGGCCAGAACGGCATCCCCTCCAAACGCGAAAAAGACCGCCGCGCCCCAGCCGGTCTCTTCCGCCTCGGCACGCTCTACGGCGACGCCCCCAATCCTCCCAAAGGCGTCCGCTGGCCATGGCACCAGGTCACCGCTCGCGATTGCTGGATCGACGACCCCGCCAACCCCTCCTACAACCGCCACGTCTCCGTCGACCTCGCCAACCCACCCCCGTGGTACGAAAAACAGAAAATGCGGCTAGGCGACTTCGCCTACGAATTCCTCCTCGAAATCCGCCACAACTCGGACCCTCCCGTCCCCGGCCACGGCAGCGCCATCTTCTTCCACATCCGCCGCGGTCCTGACAAACCCAGCGCCGGCTGCACCACCATGGCCCGCCCAGACCTCCTCCGGCTCCTCGCCCGGCTCAACCCAGCCGCACGCCCGCACTACGTCCTCCTCCCCAAAGCCGAATACACGGCCCGCATCGCCCCATGGCGGCTCCCGCCGCTTCCCTGACAATTCCCCCGCTCCCCCCAGGCTCCGCACCCGCGGTCGCTTCAGTAGTCGCCGCACGCACGCCGCCGCGCCACCGTCTCCCATGCGCCTGCGTCTCCTCGCCTGCCTCGCCCTCCAACTCCCCACCCTCGCCAACCCGCCCGCCGAACCGCTCCCACGACTCCCGCCTCTCTCCCCCGAAGCCGCCCTCGCCTCCTTCTCGCTCCACCCGGACTTCCGCATCTCCCTCGCCGCCTCCGAACCCGAGGTCACCGACCCCGTCTCCCTCTCCTTCGCCCCAGACGGTCGGCTCTTCGTCGCTGAAATGCGCGACTACTCGGAACGCCGCCACGAAAATCTCTCCCGCATCCGCTGTCTCCAGGACTCTAACAAGGACGGGCGCTTCGAATCCAGCACGGTCTTCCTCGACGGGCTCTCATGGGTCACCTCGGTCGTCGCATGGCGCGACGGCATCTTCGCCGCCGCTTCCCCCGACATCTGGTGGGCCCGCGACACCAACGGCGACGGCATCGCCGACGAACGCCGCATCGTCTTCTCGGGCTTCGGCAACTCCGCCGCCAAACTCAATGTCCAGGCGCTCGTCAACAGCCTAACCATCCACCCCACCAACGGCCGGATCTACGGCGCCACAGCCGGCAACGGCGGCTCGGTCCATCGCCCGGACCATCCTGACAAACCTCCCGTCGCCCTCAACGGCGCCGACTTCTCCTTCGACCCCACGCTCCTCGACCTCCGACCCGAAAGCGGCACCGCCCAGTTCGGTCTCTCCTTCGACCAATGGGGCAACCGCTTCGTCTGCAGCAACAGCCGCCACTTCATCTGGGTCGCCTACGACCGCTCCGCCCTCCCATCCAACTCGCTCTTCCCGCCCCCCAGCCCGCTCGTCGACTCCGCCGCCGACGGCCCCGCCGCTCCCGTCTTCCGCTCGTCCCCCGAAGAACCATGGCGCGTCGTCCGCACTCGCTGGCGCGCCAGTGGCCTCGTCCCCGGTCTCATCGAAGGCAACGGCCGCGCCAGTGGCTACTTCACCAGCGCCAGCGGCATCCACATCAGTTCCGGATCCGTCGCAAATGGCGACGCCTTCATCGGCGATGTCGGCTCCAATCTCGTCCACCGCAAACACATCTCATGGAACCCCGACGGCCCCTCCGCCCACCGCCACCCTGACGAATCCTCACGCGAATTTCTCTCCAGCCGCGACACATGGTTCCGCCCGGTCTCCTTCGCCTCCGGCCCAGACGGCGCTCTCTACATCGCCGACATGTACCGCGAATTCATCGAACACCCGGACTCGCTCCCCCCCTCCCTCAAATCCCTCATGGACCTCGACAGCGGCCGCGACCGCGGTCGCATCTGGCGCATCCTCCCTATCCAATCACCCGCCGCACCCGCTCCCTCTCCGCCCCCGCCCGCAGGCTCGCTCCCTAACCGCATCCTCGAATCCCGCGCCCTCCCCACCCCTCAGCGTCTCGCCGCCGCCTCCGCCTTCTGGAAATCCCACGCCGCATCCCCGTTCCTCCGCAGTCTCATCCTCGCCTCCCTCGCCCCGGACGATGGCCCCGCATTCTTCAATCTCGTCGCCCCGCCCGACCCGCTCGCCGCCCTCCAGTTCGCCGCGACCCACCGGCTCTCTCCACCACCCGATCTCCTAGCCAAAGCCCGCGATCTCCGCCGCGACCCCAACCCCGACGCCCGGCTCGCCGCTCTCTCCTGTCTCCACCTCGCCCGCGACCCCGAATGGGCCCAATCCCTCCCGGACGACCCCACCCCCGTTCGCGAATTCCTCGCCCGCCACGACCCCTCCTCCGCCGCCGCCCTCCTCACCGCGACATGGCCCCAACTCCCCGCCGCCCTCCGCACCGCCGCCCTCGAATCTCTCCCCTCCACTCCCAAGGGCCGTCTCGCCCTCCTCGCAGCCCTCGAATCCCATCACCTCCCGCCCACCGATCTCCCCGCCCTCGCCGCCGACGCTCTCCGCAAGGACGCCGCCACCGCCCCGCGCGCCCTCTCCCTCCTCCCGCCGCATCCCCCGGACCGCTCCGCAGAAATCGCCCGTCGCCAGCCCGCCCTCGCCCTCACCGGTGATCCCGCCAAAGGCCGCTCCACGTTCCTCGCTCGCTGCGCCCTCTGCCACCGCGACGGCCCCGACGGATACCCCATCGGCCCCGACCGCTCCTCCTTTTCCTCCAAGGGCGCTCCCACTCTCCTCGTCGCCATCCTCGACCCCTCACGCGAGGTCGCCGGCCAGTTCGCCACCTCCACCGTTCGGCTCCACAATGGCTCGGAATCCTCAGGCATCCTCCTCCGCGACGACCCCGCCGGTGTCTCGCTCCGTCTCCCCGGCGGCACCGAAGCCTCTTTCCCACGCCCCGAAATCGCCGCCCTCGACCGCCCCGCCCGCTCGCTCATGCCCGATGGCATCGAAGCCGGGCTCTCCGACGCCGACCTCGCCGACCTCCTCGCCTTCCTCATGCAACCCTGATCTCCACCCGCACCCAATCCCCAATTTCCCGTTTCCCGCCCCGCCCGCACTCGTTTACTCCTCCACCATGCTGCTCTCTCTGTCCTCCCGGATTCTCTCCACGGTCGATCCCCATTGTCTCACCAAAATGGCGTGGAACTTCGGCTTC
>CANHUG010000120.1 GCA_947462995.1 Verrucomicrobiales bacterium
CAAATCCTCTGACCGCGGCCACGCCGACCACGGCTGGCTCCGCGCCCTCCATTCCTTCAGCTTCGGCGACTACTACGACCCCGCCCACATGGGCTTCCGCTCGCTCCGCGTCATCAACGAAGACCGCGTCGCCCCCGGCGCAGGCTTCCCGACCCACCCGCACCGCGACATGGAAATCTTCACCTACGTCGTCTCCGGTGCCATCGCCCACAAGGACAGCATGGGCAACGGCCGCGAACTCCGCCCCGGCCAGATCCAGCTCATGAGCGCCGGCCGCGGCGTCACCCACAGCGAGTTCAACCCCTTGCCCACCGAACTCCTCCACCTCCTCCAGATCTGGATTCTCCCGCGCGAACGCAGCCTCACCCCCTCGTACACCGAGTGGCATCCCCAGCCGGAACACGATGACGCCCCCGTCGTCCTCATCATCTCCCCGGACGGCCGCGATGGCTCCGCCACTATCAACCAGGACGCCGAAGTCTATCGCATCCGCCTCCAATCCTCCGCCGCCGCCACCCACACCGTCCGCCCCGGCCGCGGCGTCTGGCTCCAACTCATCAAAGGCACCCTCGACGTCAACGGCACCACCCTGTCCGCAGGCGACGCCATCTCCACCGAAGACGCCGGTTCCCTCACCCTCACCACCGGTGAATCCGCCGAGGCCCTCCTCATCGACCTCGCCTGATTGATCTCCCGCGGCATCGGCCTCGTTCACTCGAGCCCGATGCCGCACTGGTGACAGTACCGCGCCCGCACGTCGTGGTCTTCCCATCCGCACTGCCCGCATCGCCGCCGCACCCGCGACCGCTGCAGCTCCCGCCCGATCTCCGACGTCACAATCCCCGTCGGCACCGCAATGATCGCAAAACCCGTCAGCATGATGAACGACGCCATGATCTTCCCTCCCACCGTCACCGGAGCCACATCTCCATAGCCCACCGTCGTAATCGTCACGATCGCCCAGTAAATCGCCTGCGGAATGTTCCGGAAACCCGGGTTCGCCCCATTCTCCAGCACATACACCGCCGTCCCCTCGACTAACACCAGCGTCAGTACCGCCGTGAAGAAGATCAGAATCTTCCGCCGACTCGCCCCTAGCGCATTCAGCAGCAGACTCGCTTCCCCGAGATACTGCGCCATCCGCAGCACCCGGAACATCCGCATCAGCCGCAGCACCCGGATCACCGTCAGAAAACGCGACCCCGGCAGCACCAGCTCCAGCCACGCCGGCAGAATCGACACCAGATCGATCACTCCCAGAAAACTGCCCGCATAACGCCCCGGCCGGTCCACTACCGCCAGCCGCACCGCATACTCCAGCGTGAACAATCCCGTGAACACCCACTCCAGCACCGTGAACAATCCCCGCCGCGGCCCGCTGATCTCCTCCACACTCTCCAGCATCACCGTCAGCACACTCAGCGCAATCACCACTAGCAACAGAATGTCGTAGATCTGCCCGGCCCGCGTGTCGGACTGAAAAATCACCCGCCGCAACCACTCGCGGCATCCCGGTTTCCCCTCGGCATCCATCGCTCAGCGCGTCTTCTCGATCATCTTCTCCGGCACCTTCCCCTCCGGCAGCGCCGCCGGAGCCGTCTGCTTCTCCCGCCACGCCGCCAATGCCGCCGCCGCATCCTCAGGCACCGTCCCAGACTTCATCACCCCGGCTGGTTTTCCATCAATCCACAACTCCAGATGCAGCCCCGCCAGACCACTCTCCGTCAATCGCACCGCATCATTCAATCCGCTCCGGATCACCTCCCGAGCCTGCGGCACAAAACACTTCGCCGTCGCCGCCTGACCAGTCTTCCCCGGCGCAATCTCCGCCACCTCCACCGATCCAGGCTGCGGCATCGCCCCCGAATTCCCCGGCGGATACACAATGTACTCCAGCCGCAACCCCGTCACCGCCTGCACCCCCGTGTTCTTCACCACTAACACATACCAGCAGTCATTCCCCTTCACACTGCCCGTGATCGCCTCCTTCACCTCCCTCGTGTTCCCCTTCTTCTGCGTCGGCACCACCTGCACCCGGTAAGGCTTGTGCGTCTTCCGCCACTCCGCAATCCACGTCCGGTCCGCCTCCGACAACGTCGCCAGCGGCACCGTGAACCGCTTCCCGTCCTCCCGCCGCAACTCCGCCACCGTATCCGTGCACCCAGTGATCTCCGCCCGAATCTCCCCTCCCTTCACACTCGAAAACGTCCTCACCTGCCCGCTCACCGGCAGTCGGCTCACCATCATCAGCAAAAGACAGCACGGCAGTTTCATGCCACCACCATAACACCACCCCGCCCTACCGCGCATCCGCGAATCATCGGCACCCGAGAGCCAGGTAAAACCCCAATCCGCTGCCGGTCCCGGTGATTCAACCTACTCTCAGATCACCGGCGGCTCCGGATCCACCGGCGGCTGCAAACTCTCCGGCCGCGGCTCCGGCACCCCCGCCAACCGCTGCCTCAGCGTCTCCGCTCGCAACACATCCCGCTCCTCAGGCCCCAGCTTCCGCTGCGAATTGATCTGCAAGTGCGCCGGCTGAATCTCCACCAGCAGCGTGTCAATCGTCCGCCCCAGATCCGACGGCAGAATCCCCAGATCCGACCCTAGCCGCAGCATCGACAACTGCGTCAGCGCCTCCTTGCTCTCCAGAATGTGCGCATACCTCAATGCCGCGTACGCCCGCCCCACATGGTCCAGCACCTTGTGCGGCTGATCCTCCACCAGCTTCCGCCTCGCATTCCGCTCGTGATTGATGATCTGCTCGATCACCCGCTCCAATCGCGCAATGATCTCAGGCTCCCGCTCGCCCAGCGTGTGCTGATTCGAAATCTGAAACAGATTCGCCAGCGCCTCCGTCCCCTCGCCATACAACCCCCGCACCGCCAGCCCGATCTTGTTCACCGCGGCAATCACCTGATTCACCTGCTCGCTCAGCACCAGCCCCGGCAAATGCAGCATCGCACTCGCTCGCATCCCCGTCCCCAGATTCGTCGGACACGCCGTCAGGTACCCGAACCGCGGATGAAACGCAAAACGCACCAGCCCGTCCAGCTCCTCATCCACCCGGTCCAGCGCCGCATAAGCCACCCGCAGATCCAGCCCCGACCGGATACTCTGCATCCGCAGGTGATCCTCCTCATTGATCATGATCGACAGCGACTGATCACGGTTGATCACCGCCGCACTCCCGCCCGACTTCGCCGCCTGCTCCCGCGAAATCAGATGCTTCTCCACCAGCACCTGCTTCCGGATCGCATCCAGCGCCCCGAGATCCTCGCTGAAACCATCCTTCATCTCCGGCAACCCCTCCACCACCGGCTGCAACTCCTGCATCACCGTCGTCCGGTCTTCCTTCTTCGCAAATCCCGGAAACGCCGGACCATCCAGATTCCGCGCCAGTCGCACCCGGCTCGTAATCACAATGTCCCGGTGCGGTCCATCCAGCAGCATCCACTCAGGTGGCTTGCGCAGCAGCGTTGCAAACTTCATCATGGCTTCTCAATCGTTCATACCGCCGTCTCCGGCGGCGTCAGTTGCCGGATCTCATCACGCAGCCGCCCGGCTTCCTCATACCGCTCCGCAGCCACCGCTTCCTCCAGCCGGACCCGCAAATCCTCCACCCGGTCATTGTCCCGCCCCACCACCTTCGCCCACCCCGGCACCCGGCCAGTATGCCGCACCCCTTTGTGCATCGCCTTCAAAAGCTGGTCCATCCCCTCCCCGAACGTCTGGTAGCACGCACCGCACCCCAACCGCCCCGTCTTCCGGAACGTCGTCTGCGTCATCCCGCAGTTCGGACACGTCCGCTCCTGCGGCTGCGTCGCCACTTTCTCCCCGTGCCCGAACCCGTGCAGCATCTCCACCAGCGCAAACCCTTTCGGGTCCGCCACCCCCTTCGCATGCGCGCACGCTTCACACAGGTTCACCTTCTGCATCTTCCCCTTCTCAATCTGGGTCAGAAACACCGTCGCCTTGTTCTGTTTGCAGACATCGCACTGCATAAATAGGAAACGTGGAGGGGGGTTGCCGGGGACGCCAGAGAAAAGTGTCCTCTTTAATTTCTCCCCAGACCCCGCAACGCCGCCAGCCGCTCCAGCATCGGCGGATGCGAATAATGCAGAAACACATACAGCGGATGCGGCGTCAGATTGCTCAGCGAATCCCGCGCCAGCCGCTTCAGCGCCCCAGTCATCGCCTCCGGCCCGCCCGTCACCGACGCCGCATACTCGTCCGCCTCGAACTCATGCCGCCGGCTCCACACGTTGCCCGCAATCCCGATCAGCAACTGCACCGGCTCGAACAAAATCATGAAAAACACAAACCCCAGCCAAAGCGTCGGCCCCTTCAACCCGAACGCCTCCGCCAGCCCCGCATTCGTCAGCACCAGTCCCATGCACAAAAACAGCACCGCCAGCTGCACCACCGCTGCCACCAGCCGCTGCACAATATGCCGCTTCTTGAAATGCCCGATCTCATGCGCCAGCACCGCCAGCAGCTCCGGCTCCGGATGCTTCTCCACTAACGTATCATACAGCGCAATCCGCTTGTTCCGACCAAACCCCGCAAAAAACGCGTTCCCCTTCGTCGACCGACGGCTCCCATCGATGATGAACACATCCCGCAGCGGAAACGCACACCGCTCCGCCAACCCCAGAATCGCCCGCCGCAGCGGCCCCTCATCCAGCGGCGTGAACTTGTTGAACAACGGCATCAGCCAGCGCGGTGCCACAAACTGCAGCGCCAGCATGAACACCGTCGTCGCAACCCACGCCCACACCCACGCCTGCGGCACCCGCTGGAAAATCCACAGCAGCAGCGCCAGCAGCGGCAGCCCGATCCCCGCCGCCAGCCCCAATCCCTTCACCCGGTCCGCCGCAAACGTCCCCGGCGTCGTCTTGTTGAACCCGTACTTCGCCTCAATCCGGAACGTCCCGTAAATCTCAAACGGCAGCGACACCAGCGTCGCCCCCGCATGCATCAGCGCAAACCCCAGCAATCCCCTCACAATCTCCCCCTCCGCCATCCCCCGCACCAGCCCGTCCAGCCACGCAAACCCTCCCCCCAGCCAGAACCCCAGAAACACCAGCAGCCGGAACGTCCCCGCCATCAGATCAAACCGCTCACTCTCCCGCGCATACTCCTGGCTCTTCGCATAATCCGCCTCGCTGAACACTCCCGCAAACTCCTCCGGCAATCGCGGATCCAGCCGCCGCAGATTCAGCAGCGTCGCCACTGTCTCCAGCACGTGCAGCCCGATGAGCGACACCAGCAGAACAAGAAACCACGGATTGGCAGAATGCATCCCTCCCTCTCTCCTCTCACCGCCCTCCCGTCACGCGGATTTTTCTCTCACTCCGCCGCCGCCCGACCCCTCACTTCCCGGAACTGCCGGCTCTCCACAATCATCCGCACCACCGTCGCCGCCTTCCCGCCCCCCGATCCCAGCGCCGCCGTCATCTCCTCAATCAAAGGCTCGTCACTCAGCATCACCGCCCGCCCCAGCGCGTACCCCAGCAGCTTCCGCGAAAACTGCCGCAGAAACGCATCCCGCCGCGGCCCCGCCAGCCACGCCCGCAACCCATCCATCCCCTCCACCGCCGTCCCGTCAGGCAGCACCGTCTTCGCCGTCACCGCCAGCCCAGCCGCATCGACCGTCCGGAACCGCCCGATCGCATCATACCCCTCCAGCGCATAACCATAAGGATCCATCCTCACATGACACCCGGAACACCGCGCATCCTTGCTGTGCTGCTCCGTCATCGCCCGCTCCGTCAATCCCTCCGGCGCAGCCTCCGGCAATGGCGGCACTCCCTTCGGCGGCTTCGGCAGCCGCTCCCCGAGCAGGGTCTCGCACAGCCAGTTCCCCCGCAGAATCGGACTCGTCCGCGACGCCCCGCTCTGCTTCGCCAGCACCGCCGCAAAACCTAGCAACCCTCCCCGCTGATATCGCCTCACCCCGTCCACCCGCCGCCATTCCTCGCCTTCCACTCCCGCAATCCCATAGTGCCCCGCCAAGGTCCCGTTCAGCCACGTGTAATCCGCATCAATCAGATCCCCCACCGCCGCTTCCCCGCGGAACACCGCGCTGAAAAACCGCACCGCTTCCTCCTTCATCGCACCCCGCACCGCCGCAAACGTCGGAAAGTGCCGCTCACTCTTCTCATCCATCGTATCCACCTCCCGGATGTGCAGCCACTGGCACCCGAAATACTCCGCCAACCGCCCCACCTTCCCATCCGCCAGCATCCGCTCCACCTGCGCCCCCAGCACTCCCGGCTCACGCAGCCGCCCCGACGCCGCCGCCGCACTCAACTCGTCATCCGGCATCGACGACCACAGAAAATAACTCAACCGCACCGCCAGTTCCGCATCACTCACCGGAGCCGAATCCTTCCCCTCCGCCGCCTTCTCCCCTCGGTACAGAAACGCCGGAGATGTCAGGATCCTCGCCAGCACCAGCCGCACCGCTTCCTCATGCGGCACTTCATCCGCCCTCAGTCTCGCATAAACCCCGCGAATCTGCCCCGCCTCCTCCGCACTCACCGCCCGACGCCACGCCCTCGGCGCAAACCCCACTAACCACTCCACATGCCGCGGCTCCGCCATCTTCATTTCCTCGCGGAACACCGCCGCCTTCGCACGAATCGGCTCACGCAGCGGCTCGAACGCCGAAGGATCCGCATCCTGCGTCGCAAACTGCCACAGCTGATCATACGCATCCACCGACTGCAGCGCATCCTGACTCACAAAATGCAGCTCGCGCCACAACCGGTCAATCTCCGCACTCTCCGCCTCGCTCAGCAGCAACCGCCGCAGCTGGTCATCCTCACGATAGTAAAGCGTCAGGGTCACCACTTCGTCCACCGGCACAATCTTCGTATAACACAACGCCGCCGGAAACAGTTCCCGGAACGCCGCCGCCTGTCCAGCCAACCGTTCCCGCGCCGCACTCCCCGCCGCCGTCAGCACCGGCCTCCCCGCACTCAACCCCGCCACTTCCGCCCCATCCGCCGTCAGCAGCACCTGCACACTCCCCTCACCACCCGCCGCCGCATGCAGCCGCGCCACCGTCACCAACTCCGCACCCGCCGCCAGCACCGCCGGAATCTTCACCTCCACCACCGACGGAGCCCGCACCACCAGACTCTCCCGCTCCGCCGTCTCCCCGCCCGGCCCGCGCCCGAACATCCCCGGATCAGGCCCCAAGCCTTCCCCCGCCGCAACCTCACCCACCGGCCCCGTCAGCACCGACCCCAGCAACGGCCCGCCCGGCGCTAGCAATGTCCGCCGCAGCACCGCATCCGGCCCATCCCCGCTCACCTCCGGACCAGTCAGCAATCCCTGCAATGCCATCGCCAACCCCGGCTTCTCCGCATCCGACGCCAGCAGCCACCGCGTCAGCACACTCCCCGCAGGCAACCGCTCCGCCGCCGCCGTCGTCGGCTCACTCAGAAAATGCCACACCGCCTCCCCGCCCCGCCCCGCATGCGGATTCGCCACCGCCAGATCCCCCACACAGTCCTCCGTCATATCCCACGCCGCCCCTCCACCCTCAGGCGTCACCCGCAGCGTGATCTCCGTCAAATCACACGTGTGCTCCCCATCCCGCGGCCCGATAACCAGACAAATGAAATCCCCCGCCCTAACCTCCTGGCCCTTCACCGCCGCCGGCTCCACCAGCTTCCCGCCCTCCGTCACCCCCGTTCCCAGCACCAACCGCGCCGCCCCTCGCCGCAACTCCAGCGCCCAGCTCACCCCGTTCCCGCAATCAAGATGCGCATCCCTAACCGTCCAAGCCACCCCCACTTTCCCCGCCTCCACCGCCCGCCACGCCGCAATCGCCGCCCGCTGCGGCGCTGGGTGCATCGCAAGGCTCTTCGGCCCCATCGTCCCGGGAATCCTAACGGTCTCTCCCGACGGATTCGCAATCACACTCAACGCGTCCGCACCGCCCCAGCCGCCCAGCTTCACCCCGCCCGACTGACTCTCCACTTTCCCCGTCATCAATTCCGCCGTCGCCCCAGTCCCCGTCAGCCGCAGCCACGATCCTAGCAATCCGGCATCCACCCCGTGCTTCGCCGCCAGCGCTCCCAAATCCTCCTTCCCTCCATCCTTCCCAGCCTCCGCCACCGCCGCAAGGCTCTTCGCCGCCGTCGGCCCCACCGCCGCACGCGCCCGCTCATAACCCGCCATCGCCGCCCTGACATCCCGCAACGCCAGATCCGGCCGCCCCGCCGCCACCAGTCTCGGCATCGTCCAATGCACCAAGTCCCCCGCCGCCCCATCCCCCGCATCCGTCGCCACCAACCGCACCGTCACCATCCCGTCCGCTCCCGCCGCCGGCAGCTTCACCCTCAATTCCTGACTCTCCGCAAACGGCTCGACCGGCACCTGCCAAGCCCGCGGTCCATCCCGCTTCCCAATGTGCCCCACCGTCGTGAACTGCCACATCGTCTGCTGCCACGGACCCACCATCGCCGCCAGCGCCGCTCCCTCACCAGGCTTCGCCTCACGCCACTTCGCCCGCAGCGGCCCCATCCACGGCGACCCGTCATCCGCCCGCAACACCCCCACTAGCCGCTCCAGATAACGCTCGCTCAACCCCGCCGCCGCCACCTTCACCTCCGCCCCGCCACGCACCGCGATCGCCGCCTCCAGATACTTCTCCAGCGGCAACCGCCCTCCACCATTCGTCTCAAACTGAATCCCCTGCAGGTTCACCTTCGTCCCGCCCTCCGACCCGCAGTACTTTCCGTAAAACGCCCGGATCGCCGCCAGCTTCTCCTCCGTCCGGTCCCGCGCCGTCGTCGCCTCCGAAAACTCTAACCCATCCGGCAGCAGCGCCGCATGCTGCGCCACTTCCTTCGCCGCCTCCAGATACTTCGTCACCAGCGACGGCGACATCGTCAGCGCCGCCCCCGCATTCGTAAATCCCTCCCCAGCCGCCCCGTCCGCCGGAAACTCCCGCGCCGGATCCAATCCCCGCACCCCCGTCAGGTCCCGCAGGGTCCACGTGTACTCCGCATTCGACAACCGCCGCAACACCACCGGCCCCGGATCCCCCGCATGCTCCCGCGCCGCCTCCGTCAGCATCTCCCGCACCCATCCCAATAACACATTCCGCTCCCGCTCCGCCATCGGCCCCCCGTCCTCCGGCGGCATCGCCCCGTCCATCACCTGATCCCTCACCGCCTGCCACACCTCCGGCTCCTTCATCATCTCCTCCACACTCCCGAACCGCTCCAGATCCAGATCCCCCTTATGCTTCTCCGCCGAATGACACTCGAAACACGACGCCTTCAGCAACGGCAGCACTTCCTCCCGGAATCGCACCGCATCCGCCGCCACCCCCGCCACAGGAATCGTCACCAGCATCGGCAGCACTCGGAATACAGTTCTCATACTCGTCTCAAGGGTCATCAGTTCGCAGAACTCATCCTCAACGCTCCCGCTCCACCCCTTTTTCCCCCCATTCCCGGATCCCCCAACGCCGACACGAGGAAATTTCCCGTGAAAATTCCGCCCCGCACCCGCAGTTCTGGTGTATCCTGCGCCAAATCTTACCTGTACCCACCATGGACTCCGGTTCCCGTTACGCTCGCTCCCTCTCCCGTCGTGGCTTCCTGCACGTTGGCACCTGCACCGCTCTCGGGCTCTCCCTCGGCGACTTCTTCCGCATGAAGGCCCGCGCCGACCAGAAACACTACGAGTCCGTTGAAGGGAAAGCCAAAAGCGTCATCCACATCTTCCTCCCAGGCGGCATGGCTCACCAGGAAAGTTTCGACCCGAAACCCCTCGCCCCGCCCGAATACCGCGGCCCCCTCGGCGCCATCAACTCCAACGTCGAAGGCATCCAGTTCGGCGAGCTCTGGAAAAATACCGCCCAGGTCGCCGACAAACTCGTCGTCGTCCGCAGCATGACCCACGGCGAAGCCGCCCACGAACGCGGTACCCAC
>CANHUG010000121.1 GCA_947462995.1 Verrucomicrobiales bacterium
ACGACCTCCTGGAGACCGGTGTCGATGGTGAGGCGGACGGAGCGGCCTTCGGTGGGTTGGGTGGTGGAGCCGCGGTAGGCGGCGAGTTCGTCGCCGTGGCCGTCGATTTCGACGGTGCGGGATCCGGGGGTGCCTGTGAGGTCGGTGTGGAAGGTTTTCTCGATGCCGGAGACCCCGGTGGGAGGGATGATGGCTTTGGGGTCCTCTGAGTGAGGGACGGCGAAGCGGCCGACGATGAGGTCGACTGGGGTTGGTGAGGGGTAGGTGCGTTCGAAGTAGTCTTTGATGACGATGCCGCCGATGCGCCGGCGGAGTTCCTGGTAGCGGCCGAGCTTGGCGGCTTCGAGTTTTTGCCAGACGAGATTGCCGATGCCGTAGTCGAGGCGTTTTTCGAGGACGACCTCGCCGGAGCGGCGGATGGCGAAGCGGGAGGAGATTTCCGATTCGATGTCGGCGGCTGGGCGGTGGAGGATGTCAGAGAGGATGGCGGCGACGCGCTGGAGGTAGCGTGAGCGGAGCTGGTCCGGGCTGAGGAGCTTGAGGAGTTTGGAGGAATCGATGTGTTCTGATTCTTCGAGGGCGTAGGCGAGGAGGCGGGTTTCGCGGAGGAAGCCGAGGTCGAAGACGAGTTGCTGGACGCTTTCGTCGCGTGCGAGGACGACCCCTCTGGCGTCGGTGATGGTGCCGCGTGGTGCGGGGAGTTCGTCGGTGAAGGAGTGTCTGGCGGCGGCCTGGGCGGCGAATTTGGGGGCGGCGGCGGACTGGAGGTGGACGAGGCGCCATGAGAGGACGCCGAAGGTGGTGGTGATGGCGGCGGCTAGGACGACGGCGCGGTGCCTGAGAGGGGCGTCGCTGGAATCGTCGGGAGCTGGCCGTTGGGAGGGCATCAGTGGGTGGGGACGGCGCGTGCGGGGACGGCGGCGGAGAGGACCTTGATTTTGTCAGTGGGTGCGGAAACGAGGTCGAGCCCGAGGTCGGCGACGCGTTGTTTGAGGGTGGCGTCGTTGGAGTCGGTGTCGCGTTTTTTGCGGAGGGCGTCGATTTCCTTGTGGAGGATTTCGATGTCGTGGGTGGCGGTGGCGATGTCGCGGCCGCGGGAATTTTTGCGATGGACGACCCATGCCCATGCGAAGCCGATGCTGCCGACGATGAAGCAGGCGGCGATGACGTTGAAGGTGACCCCTGCTGGGAGGGGTTGCTGACGGGGTTTGGAGCGAGAGGGCCGAGCCATGGGAGTGGGAGGGGTCAGGCTGAGGGGAGACGTTCTGCGACGCGGAGGCGGGCGCTGCGGGAGCGTGGGTTGGCGGCGAGTTCGGCTGGGGAAGGGGAGATGGCGCGTCGGGAGGGGAGGGAGAGGCAGAGATCGGGGTTGGGGCGCGGGGCGGGCCACTCCGGGCGATCGGTTTCCGGTTCGCTGAGGTGGCGCATCCAGAGTTTGACGATTCTGTCTTCGAGGGAGTGGAAGGTGATGACGGCGATGCGGCCGTTGGGGAGGAGGCAGGGTGGGGCGGCGGCGAGGGCGCGCTGGAGGCAGCCGAGCTCGTCGTTGACGGCGATGCGGAGGGCCTGGAAGGATTTGACGGCTGGGTGCTGGGCGCCTTTTTTGGGGACGACTGAGGCGATGACGTCGGCGAGTTCGGTGGTGGTGGAGAACGGTTGGGTGTCGCGGTGGCGGACGATGGCGGCGGCGATGCGGCGGGAGGCGTGTTCTTCGCCGAGACGGTAGAGTGTGTCAGCGATTTCGGATTCCGGCCATGAATTGACGATGGAGGCGGCGCTGATGGCGTCTGACTGGTCCATGCGCATGTCGAGCGGGCCGTTGAAGCGGATGGAGAAGCCGCGGGAGGCGTCGTCGAACTGGTGGCTGCTGACGCCGATGTCGAGGAGGATGCCGTGGAGAGGGCCGATGGCTTCGCGCTGGAGGATTTCGGGGAACTGGTCGAAGCGGGCGTGGAAGATGCGGAAGCGGTCCGGGTAGGCGGCTTGGAGGGGAGCGGCTTGGGCGATGGCGTCTTGGTCGCGATCGATGGCGATGACGGAGGCACCTGCGTTGAGGAGACGGGAGGAATGGCCGCCGCCGCCGAAGGTGCCGTCGAGGATGGTCATGCCGGGGCGAGGGGCGAGGGCGGTGACGACCTCGTCTGGCATGACTGGGAGGTGGTAATCCGATGGGCCCGCGGGAGTGGGAGGGATGTTGAGCCCGCAGTTGGGCCGCTCCGTTTTGGGGGAGGGAGGCGCTGCGGGATCAGGGGCCGAGGGCATGAAAAGCTGGCAGAGGAGCGGGTTGAAAAAGAGAACTTAGAAGTTAAGTCTTTGGAAATTTCGGTCAATGGGAGATGGAGGAAACCGCGGTAATTATGGTTTTTGTGCGAAAGTGGTTTTAGTTAAGATTTGCGAAAGATCAACGTTTTTCCCGGTTTTTTGCGAAATGGGGTGAAGGGAGCGGGTGTGGGTGGAGTGGCTTGACGGGTGGGAAAGGCCTTTTATAGTTTAGGGATGAAATCCCCCTCCTGCCGCCTGCTGGTTGCCGCCGTGGCGCTTGTCCAGAATGTTGCTGTGGTGGACGCGGTGGCGTTGCCGAATCCCTTTAAGAAGAAGGTGGCGGAGAGTGTGCCTGCTGCGCCGGAGTTGAAGGCTGCGGAGGCTGAGGCGTCGCGGATGTTTGCGGCGGCGGCTGCGGATGAGGCTGCTGGGAAGACTGGGGCTGCTGAGAAGAGTTACCGGCGGATTGTGCGGGATTATCCGTTTACGAATGCGGCACCGGCGGCGCAGTTCCGGCTGGCGGCGTCCTTGGAGCAGAACGGGAAGTTGCCGAAGGCGTTTGATGCGTATCAGGAGTTGATCGAGACGTATCGGCAGACCCCGCAGTTTGCGGAGGCGCTGGATCGGCAGTACGGGATTGCGATGCAGAGTCGGACGGAGCGGACTGGGTCGTTTTTCGGGATACCGCGGAAGGTGGATGCGACGGATCTGATTGGGATGTTCGGGAAGATCATTGCGAATGCGCCGCAGGGGAGCCACGCGGCGGAGGCGCAGTTTGAGATCGGGCAGATTTATGATGACGACAACGAGCCGGACATGGCGATTGCGGCATATAAGAAGGTGACGGAGGATTATCCTCAGAGTCCGCTGGCGAAGGAGGCGCAGATGCGGGTGAGCAAGAATTACATCGGGAAGGTGAAGGGTGGGAGCCGGGATGAATCGAACATCAAGGCTGCGCGTGTGGCGACGGAGGAGTCGATGGGATTGTTTCCGGATCCGGGTGCGGATTTGGGCGGGACGCGTACTGAGATTGACGAAGCGGCGTCGGAGAGTGCGTTCAAGACGGGGAGGTACTACGAGAAGCGCGGGAATCTGCGCGCGGCGATGATGTACTACACGGAGGTGCTGAAGGCTCCTGGGAGTACGCATTATGAGGAGGTGCGGGACCGGGTGAACGAGATGAGCAGCCGGGATCCGAAGCTGATGGATTCGGTGCGGGATTTGAAGGTGAACACGACGGAGCTGGCGGTGCCTGCGGCGAGTGATGTGAAGGGGCGTGCGGAGTATTTCGGGCCGCCGATGCTGGCGTCCGGGCGAGTGAAGAAGGGCGGGGAGGTGAAGCGGCCGGGGATGAGGCAGGGGGATTCGGTGCCGATCACG
This sequence comes from Verrucomicrobiales bacterium, assembly GCA_947462995.1. GTDB lineage: Bacteria > Verrucomicrobiota > Verrucomicrobiia > Verrucomicrobiales > V1-33 > V1-33. The sequence continues at coordinate 3,643 of CANHUG010000121.1, forward strand.
CCGATTGAGGAGCCGGAATTGCCGACTGGGAGTGACAAGGCTGGGCGGCCTGATGATTCGCTGCTGAATCCCGGGAGTGTGCCGTTGCCTGATCCTGGTGCGGCGGTGCCGCCGCCGGTGACGCCTGGGTTGGAGCCGCCGAGTCTGGGGCCTGATGGGGGAGCGCCGCCGGAGATTCCGGCGTCTGGTGGCGGGGAGAAGCCTGCTGACGAGAAGAAGGGCGAGGGCGAGAAGAAGGCTGAGTGAGCGAGGTTAGATTTTCCGAATTGACTCCATGATATCTTATACTGGTTTTGTGCGTGCTGCGGTTTTTGCTGTGGTGGCGGTGGTATTTTCGAGTTGTGCCGGGTATCAGATGGGGGCGAGTCGGCCGGCGGCGATGGAGGGAGTGAAGACGCTAGCGGTGCCATTGTTCCGGAACAACACGCTGGAGCCGAGGGCGTCGTCGATTGTGTCGAACAACGTGGTTAGGCTGCTGCACAATGACGGGACGTTCAAGCTGGTGGATTTGAGTCTGGCTGATGCGGTGCTGAAAGGGACGATCACGCGATTTGACCGGAGGCAGCTGCGTTCGGCACGGAACAACAGTTTGCGGACGCGGGAACTGGAGTTGCGGGTGTGGATTGATTACACGGTGGAGACGCGGACTGGGGCGGTCCTGATGCGGGGGACGGCGAACGGGTCGACGTCGCTGTTCCTTGACCCGAACTTCCAGCTGACGGAGCGTCAGGGGATTGATGATGCGTCGCTGCGGGCGGCGGAAGATCTGGTGAGCCGGTTGTGTGAGGGATGGGGGTCGGACGCGTTTCCGGTGGATGCAAGCGGGCGGGTGGCGCCGGTGGCCGGGGATGCGGCGGCGCGGTCGGCGATGCCTGGGTTCATGCAGCCGAGGGTGAGGTGAGTTGGGGGGATGGGGCGGCCCGCCTCACTGGTGGCATCTTCTGGGGTTGTGGGGAGAGGATGAAGTCAGCCGGTCTGGGCGGCGTGCGGGATTCGGGCAGAAGATAGGTATGTTCTGAGCGCCCAGATGATTGCATTGCAACGGCTGCGGCCGTTTTCATGATTGGGGTGGGTGCGGAGGGTTTGATGAGCGAGGAGACCGGGCTCTTCGGGGTCTTCATAGTCGAGGGGCAACGCAAGAGGACAGGCATCTTGCAGTTCTCAATTCATCGCATTCTCTCGATTCTGGAATGCAATTTCTTCCGGACATCATCGTTTTGTATCACCGTACTCCACGCTGAAGCGGCGTCCTTATCACCAGTTTGAATACAATACCCAACGGCGACAGCAGCAGCTGAATCCTTCTTTTCGCCAACAGGCAGCGACCGCACCCAGGTTGTTGCCTCGCTAGGCTCCTGATTGAGCCATGCTGACGTAAAACTCGAAACAGCCAGCGTCGATAAATCCCGATTGTCACCCCATGTATCCAGCCATGGAGCTGCTTCGAGGGGGTGCGCCCTGCCAAGATTCAACGCAACTGCACTCACCGTTTGCGTGTTCCAAAGCCTCGAATCAGCAGGCAATTCAAGCACTTTCTTCCAATCAGAACCAAGAGATGCCGCAGCGATGAAGCCGTTCATCAGCTCCATGTCATTAAGAGACGTCACGGTCTTGAGCGCGGAATCGAAACCAAGATCGTCAGCGAGTCTTTTCGCGGCGATCGCAACTACGGCATCGGCAATGTCTCTGGGAAGATTGCTTCTATCAATGGACACCAAGTTCTGGAACGTCAGCCGGTGACCTCGCGTGAAAAACTCATCCCGGAACACATCAGCATCTTCGATCGAATCACGCCGAGCGAATCGTAGCGTCACTGCAATTAAATCGTCATCGGAGAGCTGCTTTACGAACGCTCTGAGTCTTGAAGTTCGACGAGCTCCCAAAGGCTGATTGTCAATGACCTCAAAAGCATCGGCGACAGACTTTTCAAGTATTCGACCTGCCTCAGTACTCGTTGAGGGATCATCCGTCGTCGACTTGAGGTTATCCGCACCGAGCGCGTTGCCTCCACCAGTCGACTCTGTCGCATTCGAGTTCTGCGGCGCGCGACTTTTGACCGTTGACTCTACCGATTTGTCGCAACTAACGATTAGAAGCAAACCACTGAACAGAGCAACTTTCAATCCAAGGCTGCGCTCCATCGAAGGAAGGATGCTGAACCGTGTGAAGTGTGTTTTCATGAATGAAATTGACATTTTATTGCTATTCCGACCAACCGTTGGGACCGAAATCGTGATGTCTGTTCTGTCTCGTGGGGAAATCCAAGCGGCTGTCAGTGAGAATGAACCTCGATATTGAGAATACCGGAATGCAACTAGCGGTCAATGTCTTTTGCGAAGTGGCGCGACGTTTTTGGCCGGGATCTAAAGGCGTGCAGGAGTGTGGCCGCGGGACACTGTGCCTTCCGGATGGTCATTGGTGCGACCGTTCCAAGCGAAGGGCGCCGCTCCAATTCGAGGGGAACTGGTGGTCAGCCTGCTGATTCGTGTGCGCGCTGGCCTTGATCGTCGGGATATGACGTGCAGATCCGCCTGACGTGGCTGCGCAGTCCGGCCTTCAGTTTTGCTCCCTACTTTTCAAAGGGAGCGATACGAAGGTACCGATCGCCGTTCGGAGCAGTGACCAGTGACGAATGGTTGCTCTCCAAGGTCTGGACCGCTTCGAGCAGCCTGTTGACACGAGGAGTGAGGATTGTTTCGCGCAGGATGGCAATGGTTTTCGGTGCATTGACCCAGGATGATTGAGATCGAAGGGCATGGGGCATCCGGAGATCTGCAGGGGTCAGGTGAATCAGAAATGATGACACCGTGGGAGGTGCAGCGCGCCGTGAATTTTCAGGAGGGCCTGCGGGATGGGAGGGGGTGGGCGGGGATTGGAGATGGGTGTTTTGAAGCGAGGGCGAGAGGGGGATTTGAGATTTGAGATTTGAGAGGGCTGGTGGGGAGAGGTGCGAGTACGGAGCCTCGCGTGCCCGGGCTTGTACGGAGAGGGCGGGCAGGCTCACTCCTTGCGCGAGAGAGAGCTGTAATGCTGACAGCAGTCCAGAGCTGCGGCTGGCTAGTTCGGCGGGGGCTTGTGGGGAGAGGGGCTAGTACGGAGCCTCGCGTGGCCGGGCTTGGGTGGAGAGTGCGGGTAGGCGTGCTCCGCACGCAGAGAGAGCTGTGATTCTCCCAGCAGTCCAGAGCCTTCGGCTGGCTTGTTCGGAGGGCTGGTTTGGAGAGGTGCTAGTACGGAGCCTCGCGTGGCCGGGCTTGTGCGGAGAGGGCTGGCAGGCGTGCTCCGCACGCAGAGAGAGCTGTGATTCTCCCAGCAGTCCAGAGCCTGCGGCTAGCTTGTTCGGAGGGCTGGTTTGGAGAGGTGCTAGTACGGAGTCTCGCGTGCCCGGGCGTGTACGGAGAGGGCGGGCAGGCGCACTCCGCACGCAGAGAGAGCTGTGATTCTCCCAGCAGTCCAGAGCCTGCGGCTGGCTGGTTTGGAGGGCGGGTGTTGAGGTCACAGGCGGGGAGGCTGGGGCACTTTGACTGGTGGGTCAGTGGGTTTCGAGCCAGGTTTTGATGGTATCGGCGAGGCGGCGGCTGATGCCTGGGACGGAGGCTAGGGTGTCCGGGGTGAGGCGGCGGATTCTGGTGACGGAGCCGAAGCGGGCGAGGAGGGCGCGTTTCCGGGATTCGGAGATGCCGGGGATGTCGTCGAGGATACTTTCGCCGACGCGGCGTTTCATGAGGAGCTGGTGGTAGCCATTGGCCCAGCGGTGGGCTTCGTCGCGGATGCGCTGGAGGAGTCGGAGTGCGCCGGAGGTGTGAGGGAGGACGAGGGGATCGGGGGTGTCGGGGCGGAAGATTTCCTCGCGTTCTTTGGCTAGGCCGATGATGGGGAGGGAGTGGAGGCCGAGACGCTGGAGTTCTTCGCAGGCGCTTGAGAGTTGGCCTTTGCCGCCGTCGACGATGACGAGGTCGGGGAGACGGACGAAGGGGTGGAGCGGTTGGGAGGGGGGAGAGGATTCGAGACGGCGGAGGGCTTCGAGGGGGGATTCCTGGGAGGCGTCGGCCTGATCTGAGCCGAGGGCGTGGCGGCCTTCGAGGAGGATGCGCTGGTAGCGGCGGCGGACGACTTCGGCCATGGAGGCGAAGTCGTTCTGGGTGCTGACGGAGCGGATGCGGTAGCGGCGGTAGGCGGCGGTGTCTGCGGATCCATTGGTGAAGCGGACCATGCTGGCGACGATGTGGTTGGCGGAGATGTTGGAGATGTCGAAGCATTCCATGGCGAGTGGGATGCGGTCGAGGCCGAGGATTTCGGCGAGTTCCCTGACATCTTCCATGGGGTCGATGTTGGGGCCGGTGATGCCGCGTTGTCTGGTGAAGCGGCGTGCGGGCTGGAGGGTTTTGCGGAAATCGGCGAGCATGTCGCGGAGGTCGGCGGCGCGTTCGAAGTCGAGCTCGGCGGCGGCGGCCATCATTTCGGCTTCGATTTCCTTGAGATGGTCGCGGGCGCGGCCGTCGAGGAACGAGCAGGCGTCGTTGACGCGTGCGAGGTATTCGGGGCGGGAGATGCGGCCGATGCAGGGGGCGGAGCAATTGCGGATGAGGTCATTGTGGCAGTGGCGGTAGTCGTTTTCGCCAGGGGTGACGGGTCGGCAGGAACGGAGGCCGAATTGTTTCTGCATCCATGTGAGGGTGGCGCGGAGACTGCCGCTGTGGGCGAAGGGACCGAAGTAGCGAGCGCCGTCGTCTTTGCGGGTTCTGGTGAGGTGGAAGCGTGGCCATGGTTCCTCGGTGTGGACCTTGAGGAGGAGGAAGCGTTTGTCGTCGCGGAAGGAGATGTTATAGCGGGGCCGGTATTCCTTGATGAGACGGCCTTCGAGGAGGAGGGCTTCTGGTTCGTTGCGGACCGTGTGGAATTCGAAGTCCCAGATGCTGTTGATGAGGGCGCGGGTTTTGAGGTCGGCGAGGCGGGTGCGGGAAGGTTGGAAGTAGTTGCTGAGACGGCGGCGGAGGTCGCGGGCTTTGCCGACGTAGATGATGCGGTTGAGGCGGTCGCGCATGAGGTAGACGCCTGGCTGGTGGGGGACGTCGTGGAGTCGGGCGACGAAATCTGGTTTTTCGCGCATGGGTCAGCGGGTGGCGGGGACGGAGAGTTGTTCCGAGGTGGCGGAGTTGGCGAGGATGAGGGCGGAGGGGAGGATGGCGGCGATGCGGACGGGGATGCCACCGGCGTCGAACTGGTCGCCGGGGTGGAGGGAGAGAGCGTCCGGGTGGTTGCCGATGCGGACGAGGGCGGACCATTCGGGGGATTGGACGAGACAGCCGCGGACGGCGAGGAGATGGTTAGGGTTGTCGTCGCGGCGGAGCCTGACTTCGGAGAGGTCGGAGCGGTGGGTGGTGCCCGTGCGGAGGGGGACGAGACGATGGGTGATGGAGTCGATGATCCAGCCCGAGGTGCCGACGGGGTCGCCGGGGGAGAAGGTGAGGGGCTCCGGGGAATCGGCGAGCTGGAAGGAAGCTGAGGAATTGTCATGGGCGACGGCGGTGAGGGCGAAGGGCCATGAGCGCGGGGAGATGGTGATGGAGGAGAATTGGGCGGCGGCGGCGGCGAGGGAGGAGGCGGGGGCGCCGGGCCATGGTAGGTCTGGGGGCGGAGGGAATGGGAGGGTGGAGGCGGGGAGAGCGGGGGCGGCTTGGCGGAGTGTGATGGCGAGGGCGTCGTGGCCGTTTTGTTCGGCGTGGTCTGCTGCGGAGAGGGATTGGAGGTCGAGGGCGGTGGGGACTGCGCCGCGGAGGAGGAGGAGAGTGGCGGCGTCGTTGCGGCCGTGTTCTGCGGCGAACATGAGGGCGGAGCGGCCGTCGGAGGCGGCGGCGATGGGGTCAGCGCCGGCGTCGAGGAGAGCGGCGATGGCGGTGGTGTGGCCTTCTAGTGCGGCGATTTTGAGGGCGCGGTCGAGTTGGTTAGGGGTGATGGGGGCGAGGGCGGCGATGATGGGGGCGTGGCCGTGCTGAGCGGCGGTGGCGAGAGCGGACCAGCCATCGGGGTCGAGCCATGCGGGGTCAGCGCCAGCGCGGACGAGGGCGGAGACGGCGTCGAGGTCACCGGAGGCGGCGGCGGCGAGGAGGATGGGACCGCCTTTGGGGCCTGAGACGGCGGGAGCGGCACCTTGATTGATGAGGAGCGTGACGAGGTGGCCGTGGCCTGCGGAGGAGGCGCGGGAGACGGCGGATGTGCCTGAGGAGTCGGTGACATCGGGGCGCATGCCTGCGGTGATGAAGTCGCGGAGGATGGATTCGCGGCCATCGGAGGCGGC
>CANHUG010000122.1 GCA_947462995.1 Verrucomicrobiales bacterium
CGTTGCGGAAGACCCGGCCCTCGATGTCGTAGCGCGAGCCGTGGCAGCCGCAGGTCATGCTGCTCTGGCCGCTGGTGACGAGGTAGCGGCCGACGGTGCAGCCGGCGTGGCTGCAGACGGAGTCGAGGGTGACGAAGCGGTCTGTGCTGACGCGGTTGAGGGTTAGTGGTGCGTAGAGCTGGCTGAACTGCAGTTGGATGGAACCGCCGGGATTTGCGAGGGCTGGGAAGGCGGTTGGTTTGATGCGAATGATGCCTGGACCGGGGCCGGTGGAAGCGACGTCGGCGAGGACGGCGGCGGACCAGTGGGGGCCGCTCATGGCGGCGGCGGTGCCGAGGATGAATTGTCTTGTCCAGTGGCGGCGGGTGAGATCGGGGCTTTGGTGAGGATGGTCCATGTTGCTAGAATGGGGTGGTGGCGCCCGGGTTTGGGGATGGCTGCGGCTGAGGGGCGCAGCGAAGGGTCGCTGGAGGCGGGGGATGCGGCAATTGACGATTGCGGCACGGAGGGCGGACTGTTGTGCGGCGGCGGCGATACGCGGCAGAGGCGCGGGGGCGATGCGGCGTTGCTAAGGGGGGAGGGACAGGAATGTCCTCGCTCCTTTGTGTGCGGCTGGTTTGATGATTTGAGGCAATGAGGTCACAGGCGGGACGCCGTGCCACTTTGCTAGCTGCGTGGGGATGGGGGATGGAAAGTCCCGGTGCGGAGATCAGGGGTTGAGGGCGGTGGTGGTGGCTGGGGGGCGCGGGGGCGGGAGAGTGCCGGCGTGTTTGCGGCGAGCCCATTCGAAGTCGAAGAGGCAGAGTTGTTTCGGGTGGACGCGGCGGGAGCGGCCTTGTTCGTCCATGAGGATGATGCCGTCGCTGCGGACCTCGGTGAGTTTGGCGAGGAGGGAGGAACCGGCGCGGCTGGTCCAGAGACGGTAGCCTTGACGCGTTAGGGATTCGCGGCGGACGCGTTCGTTTTCGAGCCGGTCTTCGTGGCGTTTGACGGCGTCTTTGATTTTCTGGAGGTGGAGGTGAGCGGTGCTGAAGCGACCGGTTTCCTTCATGGAGTTGCCGACGCGGCCGTATTTTTTGAGACGGGAGTAGCCTTTGATGCGTTCGAGTTCGCGGCCGTTGTGGTCGAGGATGACGACGGTGGGGAAGCTGCGGACTTTGAAGTATTCCTTGAAGCGTTTGACGGCGGCCATGCGTGCGTCGGTGAAGCCTGGGGGGCGAGCGCCGACGGGTTCGAAGACGGTGGTGAGGACGAGGTGAGCGCCGGCGAATTCGCTGAAATCGGTTTGGGAGAAGAGATCGTCGACGAGGTCGACGGCGGGGCATTCGCCGTCCCATTTGCTAGCGAAGAAGATGAGGAGCGGGCGTTGCTGAGAGACCGAGGCTTTGCGTGCGGCGATGGGGCTGGGATGCCAGTAGGCTTTCTGGGCGAGTTCGAGGGCGGGGTCGTCGGGGAGGGGGTCGAGAGCGGGAGGGGCGTCGGAGCCGTGTGGGGCGGCGGGACTGGAAGGATCCGCGGGGACGTTGGGAGCGGTGCGGAGTTTGGGGACGATGAGGCCTGGGACGGAAGGGAGATCGGGCATGGCTTCGCCGTCGGCGGGGAGGCCGAGGGGCGGGAGGTCCGGCATCTGGTCGTAGAGTGGCGGGGCCTCGATGGGGGGATCGGCTTCGGGGATGATGGGTTGATCGACCTGGCTTTCTGGGGGTGCTTCGCCGGTGATGGGGAGCATTTCGAAGGCCTCGCCGGTTGGGACGGGGCCGTCTTCGCCGGGGAGGGGAGGTTCCGGGACAGACTGCGGGGGTGCCGACCGCAGGAAAGCGGCGGACGACACGAGGAGCAGGCTGGCGAGCGCGGACTTCATTCGAGTGGAGAATACAGGGGCGATGCTGTCGGGGCTATGGGAAAATTGGGGTGATGAAGGCGTGGCGTCAGGGATTGACGACGTGCTGAGGGTTGCCGGCGAGGAAGGCGCGGAGGTTATCGGCGACGGTGAGGAGGAGCCGTTGCCGGGCGGCGCGGGAGGCCCATGCGAGGTGCGGGGTGATGAGACAATTGGGGATGCCGAGGAGCGGGTGGTCCGGGGGCGGGGGTTCGGCGGAGAGGACGTCGAGGGCGGCGGCGGCGATGGTGTGGTTGTGGAGGGCGGTGGCGAGGGCTGGTTCGTCGATGAGCGGGCCGCGGGCGGTGTTGATGAGGAAGGCGGAAGGTTTCATGGCGGCGAGCCATGAGGCGTTGACCATGCCTGAGGTTTCCGGGGTGAGCGGGCAGTGGAGCGAGATGACGTCGGCGGCGGCGAGGAACGCGTCTTTTTCGAGGAAGGCGATGTCGGGTTCGGGAGGGCGGGGGGATCGGGCGAGGGCGACCGTTTGCATGCCGAAGGCGCGGGCGATGGCGGCGGTGCGGCGGCCGATGGAACCGAGCCCGACGATGCCCATGGTGAGGCCGGCGAGTTCGGTTAGGGGTGAGAGCGAGTAGGTCCAGTCGGCGTGGCGGGACCAGACACCGTCGTGGACGGACTGGCTGTGGCGGCCGGTTTGCTGGGTGAGTTCGAGGAGGAGGGCGAAGACGTGCTGGGCGACTGCGTTGGTGCCGTAGCCGGGGACATTGACGACGGGGATGTTGCGACGGCGGGCGGCGGCGGTGTCGACGACATTGAAGCCCGTGGCGAGGACCCCGATGCAGCGGAGATCGGGGAGGGCGTCGATGACGGCGGCGGGGAGCGGTGCTTTGTTAGTGAGGACGATGTCGGCGTGGCGGGCGCGATCGAGGACGAGTTCGGGCGGCGTGCGGTCGTGGATGGTGAGGTCGCCGAGGGCGGCGATGGGTTGCCAGTCGAGATCGCCTGGGTTGAGCGTGAAGCCGTCGAGGACAACGATGCGTGGCATGGGGGAGAGAGTGTGAGGGTTTCAGCCGCCCTGGACGGGAGGCATGAGCGCGACTTCGGCGTCGGGCGGGATGGGGTCGGTGCGGGAAGCGAACTGGAGATTGACGGCGACGAGGAGGGAATTGTTCCAGGGGGCGAGAGCGGGCCAGCGAGAGAAGGCGACGTCGATGAGTTGCTGGACGGAGGCCTGGTCCGGGAGGTCGAGCTGGTGGGGGCCGTGGCCGGTGAGGTCGGCGAGTTGGCCGAAGCAGAGGAGACGGGCGGTCATGGGGTGGTGGGGGCGGCGATGGCCTCGGGTTTGAGGACTCCGATGTAGGGGAGATTGCGGTAGCGGCCCATGTAATCGAGCCCGTAGCCGACGACGAATTCGTCGCCGATGTCGAAGCCGGTGTAGTCGGAGGTGACGGCGCAGGTGCGTTCCTTGAGTTTGCGGAGGAGGACACAGATCCGCATGCTTTCGGGGTGGCATTCGGCGGCGAAGCGTTCGCGGATGGCGTGGAGCGTGCGGCCGCTGTCGAGGATGTCGTCGAGGAGGATGACGTGCTGGCCGGAGAGGTCGGGGAGGCGGGATTGATTGAAGGTGATGGTGCCTGAGCTTTCGGTGCCGCCGTGGTAGCTGGCGACGGAGACCGTTTCGATTTTGAGTGGGAGCTGGACGCGGCGGAGGAGGTCGGCCATGAGGATGAGACCGCCGTTGAGGATGGCGACGACGGTGAGCGGCTTGTCCTTGAAGTCGCGCATGATGTCGCGGGCCATGGCGTCGAGCCTGCTGAGGATGGTGGTTTCGTGGTGGAGGACTTCGGCAATGTCGTTGTGCATCGGCGTCTGGAATTTGCGGTTTCCGGGGAAGGCGGGTTGATGTTCCGTGGTGGCGGGACAGAAGCCTGAAAACCGCAAAAACGACCGACCGATGAGTGATCTTGCCAGCCTCCGCATGGAATACCGAAAGCACAGCCTTGATGTGGGCGATGTGCATGCGGATCCGTTTGTGCAGTTTCACCAGTGGTTCCGGGAGGCACGGGAGGCGGAGATTGTGGAGCCGAATGCGGTGACGGTGGCGACGGCGGATGCGGAGGGGAGGCCGTCGTCGCGGACGGTGCTGCTGAAGGGATTGGACGGGCGCGGGTTTACGTTTTTCACGAATTATGCGAGTCGGAAGGGGCGGGAGCTGGCGGTGAATCCGCATGCGGCGCTGACATTTTTCTGGAAGGAGCTGGAGCGGCAGGTGAATGTGACCGGGGTGGTGGAGCGGTGCAGCCGGGAGGAGAGCGCGGCGTATTTCGGGGTGCGGCCGCACGGGAGCCGGTTGGGGGCGCATGCGAGCGAGCAGAGCAGCGTGGTGCCGGGTCGGGCGTGGCTGGAGGAACGTTTTGCGGCATTGGAGGCGCAGTGGCCTGAGGGGAGCGAGGTGCCGTTGCCGGAGAGCTGGGGAGGGTATCGATTGGTGCCGGAGACGATCGAGTTCTGGCAGGGGCGGCCGAGCCGAATGCACGACCGGATCCGGTATGTGCGGGTGGGGGAGGACGGGGCGTGGCGGGTGGAGCGGTTGAGCCCGTGAGCGGGGCGGATGAAGACAATGAGATTCCCACCTTGACGGCGGGGAGAAAGTCGACATGGTCAACACCGCACCGGCGAGCGATCGATGGTGTATTGGTCAAAGCAGAACGACCTGGAGAGATGGCTGAGTGGTCGAAAGCAACGCTTTGCTAAAGCGTCGTATGGGTTAAACCGTACCGAGGGTTCGAATCCCTCTCTCTCCGCCAATTTTCTGGCGAATCAGTGGGTGAAGTGGGAAGTGATGTTGGAGGTGGCGGGTTTTGAGGCTTGAGGGAGCGGGTTGCGTCGTGGATGTCGGCGTGTCTGGAATTGCTGGGGTGGTATTGCTTTCCTGCGACCAATCCGAGGCAGGCGATGAGCGGACTGTACCCACGTGAACCCTGTGGTTTTCTGAAGCCAGACCAAGTTGAAGAAGGTGGGGGCAGACTTGCCTATGTTCACCAAAGGGGGCGCCAAGCGCTCCAGCAGGAGCAAATGGTGGTCCAGTTTTTGACTGGATCGCCCGGTGCAAAGTGGGCAGCTTTGCCGGATTAGGGTCCAGAAATCCTGATTTCGCGGCTATTGAAAGCCAAAAACTGATCGAGGGCGGCCAAAAAGGGGCGTTCTAGGAACTGGCGTGTTGGTTGGACTGCGCCTCCAGAGTCCGTCGGTCGCTGGACGCTCTCCTCTTCTCCACAAAATGAAGCTTGTTTTGACGGAAAAAAGGACCATTATTCCCGTCAAAAATCCGATGGCTAAACACGCGCAATCCATTGATTCATCAGTCCGAAGCCGAATATTTGGCAATGGAATGGGGTGGGTATTCACTCCGAGGCATTTTCAAGACCTTGGCAGCGATTCCGCCATCGATTCGGCGCTCCGCCGCTTGAAAGCCGAGGGCAGTATCCGGCAACTCGCCCGCGGACTCTACGACTACCCGGTTCAAGACCCCGTGCTCGGCACCGTCGCCTCATCCGCTGATGCCATCGCCCGTGCCCTCGTCGTGCGCGACGCCATCCGCGTACAACCTTCCGGGGCCTACGCCGCCAATAGGCTAGGCCTCTCCGAGCAGGTGCCATCCCGCGTCGTCTTCCTGACCGACGGCCCCGCCCGCAAGGTGAAGATCGGCAGGCGCGAGATCATCCTGCAACACACCACGCCGCGAAACATGGCCACAGCGGGCAGGAAAAGCGGCACCTTCATCCAGGCACTGCGCTATCTCGGGCAGGATCAGGTAGACGACGAGGTGCTCGCGAAGCTCCGCCGCCAGATCGCGGACGATGACCGGTCTGCGATTCGCAAAGACCTGCGCCACGCTCCTGCGTGGATCGCCGACCTGCTTCGCTCGCTCACGGAGCCGAAGACCGCCGCATGAACACGTTTCTTAAGCTTCCAGCCGAGCGCCGCCGACTTGCTTTCCAGCAGGTGGACGAGTCCATGGGCCTCCAAGCCTTCAGTGTCGAGAAGGACTTCTGGGTCTGCTGGACCCTCCGCGAACTCTTCACCCTGTCTGGCATCGGAGAACACCTTACCTTCAAAGGCGGCACCTCGCTCTCGAAGGCGTGGAAACTCATCCGGCGCTTCTCCGAAGACATCGACCTCATCGTGGACAAGGATGCGCTCGGCTTCGGCGGCGATTCCGCCCCGGACAAGGCCCCCAGTAACAATCAGCGCAAGGCGCGACTGTTGGCCCTCATGGAAAGTTGCCGACAGTGGGTGCAGGGGACGCTGCAGCCCGCGCTCGACGTCCGCATCGCCGCCACTCTTGGCGCAGACGGATGGAAACTGGAAGTCGATCCCGACATGCCCGACGGGCAATGCCTGCTCTTTCACTATCCCTCGGTCTTCCCGGCCAGTGCCGCCGGTTATGTGCCGCCGCAGGTCAAGATCGAGCTGGGTGCCCGCTCCGACGACTGGCCCCACATGGAGAGATCCATCCAGTCGTACGTCATCGAATGCTTCCCCGCCTTCGATGCGGAGGGCCTCTTTCCCGTCCGCGTCCTCGCCGCGGAGCGCACCTTCTGGGAAAAGGCCTGCCTGCTCCACGAAGAAACCTTCCGCCCCGTCGCCAAGCCGCGAAAGCTCCGCATGGCCCGGCATTACTACGATCTCTGGTGCCTGCTGCGCGCCGGAGTCGGCGAGCAGGCGCTGGCTGACACTGCCCTCTTTCGGCGTGTCGCCGAACACCGGGAAATCTTCTTCCGCTACGCTTGGGTGGACTACACGACCCACCGGCCCGGCACCTTCCGTCTCTCCCCGCCCCCGGATCACCTGCCCAACTGGCGCTCGGACTACCAAGCGATGCTCGGCCCCATGTTCTTCGGCGACGTTCCTGACTTCGACGAAATCATGCGAGCCGTCAGCGAGTTCGAGAAAACCTTCAATGCCACCGCATGACCGCCGCTCTCCCATCGTTCGCGGAGCTAAAGCAGGGGTGAAGGGGTGTGTGAGGAAAAGTGGTGTTGACTGAGTGGTGACGCGGCATTATGAAACGCCTGTTTATAAACACTTGTTTCGAATGGAGAGAAGACGCAGAGATGGTGGAGGGGCTGTTCTGAGGGAACGGGATCCGGAGGCGCGTCGGGAGCGATTGCTGGAGGCGGCTGGGGGAGTGTTTGCGGAGACTGGGTATGGTGGGGGGAGTGTGCGGGCGATTGCGAGGGTGGCGCGGGTGAATGTGGCGTCGGTGAATTATTATTTCGGGAGCAAGGAGGGGCTATATCGGGAGGTGTTGCTGCGGGCGCACCGGCAGGTGATGGAGGCGGAGCCGGAACCGGAGGTGGGTGGGGATGCGCGGGAGGCGTTGCGGGGTTGGGTGGGGTATTGTCTGCGGTTTGTGTTATTGAGGCGGGCGTCGCATCCGGTGCTGGGGAGGTTGATGGCGCATGAGATGAGACAGCCGACGGTGGCGTTGTCGGAGCTGGTGACGCTGGTGATCCGGCCGAAGTTCGAGCAATTGGCTGTGGTGGTGGCGGCGGTGGCTGGTGGTGGGATGGGGCGTGAGGCGAGCGAGCTGGCGGCGCATCAGATTGTGGGGATGTGTGTGCATTTTGATCACAGCCGGGAGGTGGTGGAGCGATTGGGGTATCGGGTGCCGGGCGGGGAGGTGGAGATCGCGGAGTTGGCGGAGAGTGTGGCGGAGATGGCGCTGGGCGGGCTGGCGGGGATGGTGCGGAGCGGGAAGGGACGGACGAAACGGATTTTCAAATGAAACTGAAAACGAGAATTGTGTTATTGGGATTGATGATGGCGAGTGGTTGCGTGGTGGCGTGCCGGAAGGGTGAGGTTAGAGTTGCAGGGGAAGTGAAGCGGGAGGAAGTGGTGCGGGGCGGGGTGGTGGTGGCTGGGGAGCGGGAGTTTCCGCGATTTCTGAGGGTGACGGGGCAATTGCGGGCGGAGACGGATGCGGTGGTGGCGGCGGATGCGATTGGGCGGGTGGTGTCGGTGATGGTGGAGCGCGGGTCGGAAGTGGCGGCTGGGGCGGTGCTGGCGAGATTGGACACGCGGCAGGCGGTGCTGACGCTGGCGGAGGCGGAGGCGGCGGTGGAATTGGCGAAGGCGAAGCTGGAGTTGGCGAAGAACGAGCAGGAAAGGAACCGGCCGCTGGCGGAGAAGCGGGCGGTGGCGGCGTCGGACTATCAGAAGCTGGTGACGGATGTGGCGGGTCGGACGGCGGATGTGGCGTCGGCGGAGGCGCGTCGGGATCTGGCGCGGAAGGTGGTGGAGGATGGGGAGATTCGGACGGTGGCGGCTGGGGTGGTGGCGGAGCGGATGGTGGAGCCTGGGGAGTATGTGCAGGCGAGTTCGGCGGTGGCGCGGGTGGTGGATCTGACGCGATTGAGGTTAGTGCTGAATGTCCCGGAGACGGAGGTGGCCGGTTTGGTGGTGGGGCAGAAGGTGGAATTCACGACCCCGGCGCATGCGGGTCGGGCGTTTGCGGGGGAATTGAAGTATCTTGGGGCGGCGATGCGTGAGGCGACGCGGGATCTGGTGGTGGAGGCGGCTGTGGCGAATGGGGACGGGGCGTTGCGGCCGGGATTTTTCTGTGAGGCGAGGATTCGGGTGGGGGATGAGAAGGCGGTGGCGGTGGAGGCCGAGGCGGTGAGGACTGAGGGGTCGAGGCGGCGGGTGTTTGTGGTGACGGCGGAGCGGGCGCTGGAGGAGCGGTTGGTGGAGACCGGGGAGGAGAGGGATGGGGTTGTGGAGATCCGGCGCGGGTTGGCGGGAGGCGAGCGCGTGCTGGCGAAGGCGGGTCCGGATGCGGCGGACGGCGTGCGGTTTGAGGAAGCGAAGTGAATTTCAGCGAGACACGGATATGCAATGGTTAGCTGCGATTTCAGTCAGACGCCCGGTTTTTGCGAGCGTGATCATCCTTGTGTTTGTGGTGGTGGGGGTGCTGGGGTACAGCCGGTTGCCGGTGGACCGGTTTCCGAAGATTGAGTTTCCGACGGTGAGTGTGGTGACGAGGCAGGACGGGGCGACGCCGAAGGAGATTGAGTCGGAGATTACGGATCGGATTGAGGAAGCGGTGAATACGGTGGCGGGGATTGATGAATTGAGGTCGATATCGAGTGACGGGATCTCGCAGGTGCTGGTGTCGTTTGTGCTGGAGAAGGACATTGATGTGGCGGCGCAGGAAGTGCGTGACCGGATTGCGCGGATTATACCGGAGTTGCCGGAGGGGGTGGATGCGCCGATCATTGAGAAGCTGGATCCTGATGCGGCTCCGGTGCTGAATCTGGCGCTGGTGGCGGAGAAGCCGGTGCGTGAGATCACGGAGTTTGCGGACAAAGTGTTGAGGCGGCAGCTGGAGAGCGTGCCGGGGGTGGGGCAGATCACGCTGTTAGGCGGGAGGTTGCGTCAGATCAACGTGTGGCTGGATCCGATGCGGTTGCGCGGGTATGAATTGACGGCGGCGGATGTGCAGCGGGCGATGCGGGCGCAGAACGTGCAGATTCCTGCGGGGACGGTGAAGACGGGGGCGACGGAGGCCGGGTTCCGGGTGTTGGGGAAGGCGCGGAGCCTTGATGAGCTGGGGCAGTTGGTGGTGCGGGAGACGAAGGGCGGGCTGGTGCGGTTGCGGGATGTGGCGCGGGTGGAGGATGGGGCGGAGGAACAGCGGACGGCGGCGCGAAACAACGGAGTGCCGTCGGTGGTGCTGTCGATCCGGAAGCAGAGCGGGACGAACACGGTGGAGGTGGTGGATGCGGTGAATGAGAAGTTAGAGGAGATCAGGGGGAGGCTGCCGTCGGGTTTTGCGGTGGAGGTGGTGCGGGACACCTCGAAGGTGATCCGGACGAGTGTGGATGCGGTGAAGGAGCACCTTGTGCTGGGGGCGTTGTTTGCGGCGGTGGTGGTGCTGGTGTTTCTGGGGAATTCGCGCGCGACGATTATTTCGGCGCTGGCGATTCCGACATCGATCATTGCGGCGTTCGGCGTGATGTGGGCGGAGGGCGTGACCTTGAATGTGATCAGTCTGGTGGCATTGGCGC
>CANHUG010000123.1 GCA_947462995.1 Verrucomicrobiales bacterium
CAGTCATACTGTTCCTCAATCCCCGGCAGCAGCGCCACCGGAGTGAACTCCCGCACATCTCCCAGCCGCTTCATCTCCTCAGGCTGCAGCGATTCATGATACCGGTGGTAGGCCCACGCAATATACAGCGGCTTCCCCGCGGCTTCCGCCTCCGCCAGCAACGCCTCCAGCGGCTTCCCGCGCCAATCCAGCAACTCCGGCAAATAACACTCCAGCATGTTCGCCCCCAGCCCGTACCCCGCACACAACGCCTTCCCGTCCCCGCTCTCCCGCATCACCGCCGCCGTCTCCCGCCACGGACAGTAACTCCGGCTCGTCAGCCGCTGCAGTGACGGCATCCACAGAAACCCTAGCCCGATCACCACCGCCGGAGCCACCAGCCACGGCACCCGCGGCCGCGTCACCAGCGACGCCAGCCCCACCACCAGCACCGGAGCCAGCCCGATCAGAAACCGATGATAAAAATACCCGCCGCTCACCGCCACCACGCCCAGAAATACCCCGAACCCAGCCAGCGTCCCGCACATCCACAGTCTCGCCCCGGGCACACTCGCCCGACCCAGCAGACACCCTAACAACGCCAGCACCAGAAACAACACCACCGCCGGATGCTCCGGCACCGACGCCCCCGACCCCATCTGCGCCAGGGTATCCAGAAAATACGCCCGCGTCAGCAGATTCCCATCCTGATTCCGCTCACCCCAGCAAAACGCCTGCAGCAGACACGGCAGATACAGCACCAGAAACACACACGCCGCCAGCCCCGCCATCGCCGTCAATCGCGCCACCAGCCGCGCCCGCACCGCTCGCTCGGGATTCGCCCGCCGGATCGCCAGAATCCCCGTCACATACAGCCCCGCACACAGCGCCGCATGCGACAGCACATGCGCCCACATCAGCAGACAAAACCCGCACGCCAGCAGCCACCACCACCGCCAACGCCCACCACCCGGCGGCGTCAGCGCCTCCCATCCCGCCAACAGCGTCATCGGCACAATCCACACCGTCATCCCATACGACCGCGCATCCACTCCGTACCGCAGCAGCCATGGATGCAGCGCCATCAGCCACGCCGCCACCACCCCCGCACCATCCCCGGCCCACCGCCGCGCCAGCGCCGCCGTCAGCACAATCCCCGCCAATCCCCCGACCAGCACCGGCAGCCGCAGCGCCACCTCATGAATCTCCCCCGCCGGATACCCAGCCACCAGCCGCCAGCTCTGCTCCACCAGCTTCCCGGGCACCGTCTGCACCGGGTGATTCGTCGGCTTCCCGTAATACCAGAACGCCCGCGCCCAGTCCCATTCCCGGAACTCCTTCACCCCTCCATCCTTCGGAGCCTTCCACTCACCCACCGTCGCATACCGGAAATTCCACAGCTCGTCCCACCACATGCTCCCCCTCGCCAATGGCATCCTCAGAAACACCGCCATCGTCAGCGCCCCTAACACCAGCACCGTGAACCTCAACCGCCGCGGCCGCGACGGCCGCACCCAGCGCGAAGCACTCGTCCCGCCCGCCGCCCACCACCGCACCGTCACCAGCGCCACCGCCCCGATCAGCGTCGTCATCACCGCCGCCAGCCAGTTCCCCAGCCGCACCGACGCCCGCCACTCGAATCCCCCGCCCGCCCCGTCCCCGTCAGCCACCTCCCGCGCCGCCTTGAACTGCTCCCACGCCGCCGCCGGACTGCCTCGCCCTCCCGACGCCACCCACCACGCCAATCCAGCCAGCAGCAGAATCACCAGCACCACCCCATGCACCGGACCCATCCGACGCGGCAGATCCCGGAGGCTTGATAGGAAATACGACGGTCTCATGCGCTCCTCCTGATTTCCTCACGCCATCCTGACAAGATCCTTCAGATACTGAACCCACAGATACAGACACCCGCGCCACGAATACCTCACCCGCCCGTCTCCCGTGCTCAGCAGTATCCCCGCCGCCACATTGTGCTGCACCTGCACCGACAACTCCCCGCTCACCCGCTCCATCAGCATCTCCGGATCAAGCTCCTCCGCACCAGTCGCACCCGCACCTTCCCCCGCCACCCATTCCTCATGCGCCCTCACCAGCGCCTCGATCGTCTCCGCCTCCGCTACCTGACGGATCTCTGCCCCCGGAGCAGGCTTCATCGCCGATGAAAACGGAAAATCCGAACTGATCATCTGCCGCCCATCCGAAAACCGCGTCGTGCAGCTCACATGCACTAACGCCATCCCCCGCTGCTCATGACAGCAAACCGCCAGCTGCATCCGGTCCCGCTGCCGCCAGAACAACCGGATGAACTGCTTCCCACCGTCATTCTCACGCCCCACATCCCCGCACCGCTCGAATTCCATCTCCTCAGCCTCGCCCGTCAGGGTCTCCAATTGCGGAAAATCATCCCGCGACGGCGGGTGCCGACGATCCAGCACCTGCTCGGCCGGCAGCCGCAGCGGCCGCACATGCAGCAGAATCTCCACCCACGGCAGCAGAAACCACGCTCCCGCCGCAGCCATCCCAGCCCCATGCGACCGACCCGCCACATAATACCCCGCCAGATACGTCGCCGCCAGATACAGCAACGCCCCCGTCTTGCGCAGCAGAACGGAAGAAAACGTGCGGAGACCGAGGCCAGCCAGCCAGACGGCCGCCACGATGAAAGTCGATTGCATCATGATCCGGCAGACGCCGCAGCACTCACCGTCCGCGGAACGGCGGCTATATCACCGCCCCGGCAGCGGGTCAACGTGTTGGTTTTAATACGGAAATGCGCCCATCTTCCTCATCTCACAGAGTCCCGAAATACCGATCCCCCGCATCACCCAACCCCGGCGTGATATAAGCCGCCGACGTCAATCCCTCATCCAGCGCCGCCGTGTATACCGCCACGTCAGGATGCTTCGCCGCAAAACACCGCACGCCCTCCGGTGCCGCAATCACCGACAGAAACCGGATCCTCCGCGCCCCCGCCGCCTTCAGCTGATCCGCCGCCGCCACCGCACTGTTCCCCGTCGCCAGCATCGGATCTAACAAAAACACCTCCCCGTCTCCCAACCCCGCAGGCAGCTTCGCATAATAACTCTCCGGAAGGTGCGTCTCCTCGTTCCGGTACAACCCGATGTGCCCCACCTGCGCCTCCGGCACCAGCTCCAGCACGCCCTGCAGCATCCCCAGCCCGGCCCTCAGAATCGGCACCAGCACCACCGGCCTCGCCAGCACCTCCACCCGCGTCGCAGCCAGCGGCGTCTGCCGCTCCTCCACCCGCACCTCCAGATCCCTCATCGCCTCCGCCGCCACCAGCTGCGCCAGCTGATGCACCGCCCTCCGGAACGCTTCCGGCTCAGTCTCGCAGTGCCGCAACCGCGCCAGCCGGTCCCGCACCAGTGAATGCTGCACAACTTGAAAACTCATCCCCTCTCCCCTGCCTCCTCACGCTCCCCTCCGCAATCCGGACTTCCCCACGCCATCACGGCACCAGCATCGTGAAATCCAACCCCTCCACCGTCAGCCCAGGCCCGAACGCCAGCGCGTGCCCCCTCACCTCACTCCCTCCACGCCGCGCCGCCATCATCCGCTCCAGCACAAACATCACCGTCGCCGACGACATGTTCCCGAAATCCCGCAACACCCCGCGCGACACCGCCAACTGCTCCTCCCTCAACCCATACGCCTCCCCGATCGCATCCAGAATCACCTTCCCTCCCGGATGCACCGCCCACAAATCGTCCGGCCCCGCCGACGCACATCCCCCGGTCATCTCAGGATGCCGCCCCACCGCCTGCCGAATCTTCATCGGCACCCGAGGATCCAGCGTCATCGCAAATCCCTGGTCCTCCACCACCCACGCCATCCGGTCCGCATCCGCCAGACTCAATGCCGACCACGCATCGTCCAGCCGCATCCCACTCGCCTCCGCCGTCACCAGCGACGCCGCCGCACCATCCGCAAACAGACAGTAAGACACCAGCCGGTCCACCGCCGTCGTCCGCTGCAAATGCAGGGTGCACAACTCCACATTCACCACCAGCACCCTCGCCCCCGCATCCGCCAGCACCGCCTCACGCGCCTGCCGCAACCCAGTCATCGCCGCATGGCACCCCATGAACCCAATCACCGTCCGCTTCACCCGCGGCGACAACCCGAACATCTTCACCAGATCAATGTCGATCCCCGGCGCATAAAACCCAGTGCACGTCGTCACAATCAGATGCGTCACCCCACTCAATTCCTCCCTCCCCAAACCCAGCCCACTCACCGCCGCACCCGCCAGCACCGGAGCCTCCCTCCGGTACACCTCCATCCTCGCCTGCGTCGTCGGAAACCCTCCATACTCGTAAAACGCTCCCGACCCACGCTCCCCCAACGCATGCTCCAGCACTGAATACCGCCGCTCAATCTGCGCCCCCTGCGCAATCTGCCTCACCTTCCCCGCCAGTTCAGCCCCCTCAATCCAATAAGGCAGCGACTCCACAAAACTCCCATGCTGCTCATGAACAGGGACCGCCGTGGCAACAGCATTGAGATAAGCGGGCATCTGGAAAATTCGCGGCGGGTTCCGCGGGAAAACGCCCGCTCAACCCCACACCTACGCCCGAAAAAAAGAAATGCAGCGGTTTCCCGCTGCATTTCCCTGAATCTTCTGGCTGACCGCTCCCGATCAGTTGTTGTCCCACGACCCCACGTTGTCCTTCCACGTCGAAGGATCCCGGTCCTTCCCGGCCGACCAGATCAGCACCCGCTTCCGCAGCTTCGAACGCCCCACCCCGCGGTCCTCCGTATTCGGATTGTCCACTTCGTTGTCGTAATTGCTGTCGATCCGGATCTGAAACGGGCTGCCCCACGCATCCATGATCGAATAGTTGTTCTGCTCGTTCACAAGGCCATCCACATTCCGCCCGTTCTGCATCTTCGCTGGCTTCATGTCCCCGATGTAATCCCGGTTCTTCGAATTCTGCGTCGGATCCTTCCCAAGCAGCGCCGTCACAATCCCTTCCGCACCAGACGTGTCCGTGTCCGCATCCTTGTTGTTCCCCGACCCGGACGTCGGTGCCGGGAACCGGCTGTAGTCCCCGTAAAAATTCTCAACCGCATTCACCAGCGCCATCTCCGTCGTCAGCGTCCCCTTGTTGCGCGCTTTCTCCATCACAAATCCATACGCGCTGAACGATCCCGCCACAAGGAGCGCAATGATCGCCACAACAACTAGCAGTTCAATGAGCGTGAACGCCGCGCGGTTCCGGCGGCCGGAGAAGGGGGTGCGTTTCATGATAAATAGAAAGTTGCCCGGGAAGGGTGAACTTTTTTCCCGGAGTTGCCCCGCAGATACCAAACCGCACCGCAAATGACAACGAGTTTATGATGTAAATACACCGTCGGGGATTCCCTGAAGGCACCCGCAGCCTCCCGCACCTCATCCCAGCAGCTTGTCCCGCTCCAGCTTCAACCCCATCTTCCGATACAACGTCGCAATCGACACCCCAAGCATCGACGCCGTCTTCTCCCGCGACCCCTCATTATACCTCAGGGTCTCCCGGATGAACACCCGCTCCTGCTTCTTGATGAACTCCGTCAGCTTCGTCCCAATCGGCAGCACCTGCCGGATCCTCCCGCTCTCATCCTCACTCACCTCCACCTTCTGGCTGATCTTCGACGGCAGATCCACCGGCCGGATCCTCCCGTCCTCCGCAAATGCACACGCCCGCTCAATCGCATGCCGCAACTCCCCGATGTTCCCAGGCCACCCGTACTCGCTCAGCAACTGCATCGCATACTTGTCCACCTCCAGCTTCGCCACCCCTCCGCGCCGCGCCAGCACCTCCAGAAAATGCTCCGTCAGTAGCGGGATGTCCTCCCGACGGTGCCGCAACGGCGGCAGCGAAATCTGAATCACCGAAATCCGATAACACAAATCCCCGCGGAACTTCCCTTCCCGCACCAATTGCTCCAACGGCACCGTCGTCGTCGCCGCCAGCCGGAAATCCAGCTCCCCCGACCCCGCCATCCGCCGGTTTTGCAACTCCTCCAGCCACCCGTCCAACTGCGCCTGCAACCGCAACGGCAGCGCATTGATCTCCTCCAAAAGCACCATCCCGCCCTCCGCACGCGTGAAAATACTCCGCCCACCCCCGCTCCCGAACAACTCCTGCTCCAGCAACTCTGCAGGCAACCCCGAACACTGCAGCACCTTGAACGGCGCAGATCCCCTCCGGCTCATCTGATGCACCGCCCTCGCCACCATCTGCTTCCCAACCCCGAACTCCCCTTCCAGCAGCAACAGGCTCTCGTTGTCCGCCACCCGCGCCGCAACCTTCATAACCTCCTGCACCGCCCGACTCTCCCCAATGATCGGCACCGGCAACCCCGCACCCGCCGCCACCACCCCAATCGGCTCCGCCACCACCGCCCGCACAGCCTCCCGTCCCTGCGTCAACGCCCGCTCCACCGTCCGCCTCAAATCATCCAGCTCAAACGGCTTCGTCAGATAATCAAACGCCCCAAGCTTCATCGCCTCCACCGCCGTCTCCACACTCGCAAACCCAGTCACCATCACCACCGCCGTCCCAGGATACTCCCTCCGGCACTCCTGAATCACCTCCAACCCGTTCATGTCCGGTATCTTCAAATCCACCAGCAGCAACTCCGGCCTCACCTCACCCACCAC
Organism: Verrucomicrobiales bacterium; assembly: GCA_947462995.1. Taxonomy (GTDB): domain Bacteria; phylum Verrucomicrobiota; class Verrucomicrobiia; order Verrucomicrobiales; family V1-33; genus V1-33. Next base: position 6,647 of record CANHUG010000123.1, read on the forward strand.
CGCCATCCCTTCCCGCCCGCTCCCACGCGCCTCCACCTCATGCCCCATCTGACGACACACCTGCACCATCAACCCAAGTATCGAAGGATCGTCGTCAATAATGACTATGCGGGCCATGTAGTTTTCAGCAGCAAATGGTGAACAAATTCTCCCAGATCTCTCAAATGATCCGGATTATCACATCTGATTGACATTCCTGCCCCCGAAAGGCAAGCCCAATCCTCCCCTCCCCGCGACCCCACCCTCACACCCAGTCTCCCCTCAAGGCCCTCATCCCCTCGCTCGCCTCCATCCCCGGAAATCACCATCCCCTCCCTTCCCACCTCTCTACCATCCGCCCAACGCGCACCCGCACCTTTCCCCCCAGCGCGTGCACCACCCATTCTCACCCTTCAGAAAGGATCATCCCTGGCAGAACCGCCAGCACTCTAGCCCCAGGTTGCAACCTCGAAAACCCAGCCTTCCCATCCGCCGAAGAGGTCTGTCCCATCCGCCGAAGAGGTCTGTCCCATCCGCCGAAGAGGTCTGTCCAATAATTGCCCCTCTCCAACGCCGAAGAGGTCTGTCGCAACGCCGAAGAGGTCTGTCCGATTATTCACATCTCTCCGAAAGAGGTCTGCCCGATTATTCAAATCCGAGAACGCCGAAGAGGTCTGCCCGATTATTCAAATCCGAGCCCCCGAAACCAACCCGCCGAAGAGGTCTGTCCGATTATTGTCCCCCCAACGGTGTCCGTGATTTCGGCTACGGTGTGCGGTAAAACCCGCCAAAGAGGTCTGTCCGATTATTGAACCCGCCAAAGAGGTCTGTCCAATAATTGCCCCTCTCCAAAGCCTCCCTCCGCAACGCCGAAGAGGTCTGTCCGATTATTCAAATCCGAGCCCCCGAAAAACCCGCCAAAGAGGTCTGTCCAATTATTCAAATCCGAGCCCCCGAAAGACCTCTGCCCACGAATTCAGCTGAGCCAGCCGGTCTCGACGTTGCCATCCCCCACCACCACCCCTCGAAAAAATACGCCGATGCGGCTCATCGATGATTGACTTGGCATCCCCCCTTCCGCTCCAATCGCCCCGACTCGCGCCCCCCCGGCGACTCACTACCACCCCATCCCCCCACGATATGAGAAAACCACCAGTGTTATTCTGCGCCCTCGGCTTGCTCGCCGTCCCATGGGCCACTTCCGATGCCGCCACCACGGTCTCTGCAGGCACCATCAGCTTCGTCAGAGGCCCCGCGGACCTCGACCTCTCCGGCACCTTTCCCTACGCCGTCAATTTCAGTACCAACGACCCGGAACTCGTCGTCAATGGCGTCACCTTCGTCCCCGATACCGCCCCGCCCATCGGCGCGTTCTTCGTCACCCCTCAGTCGGTCACCCCATGGCAGGCCACTCCCCAGTTCGGCACCAGCGCCGACGAAAACAATCTCGAACAGATCTATCAGGACATCCGCTGGGCCAACAACGCCGCCGGTGAACGCCTCGAAGCACACTTCAACGTCACCCCGGGCCAAACCTACAAAATCCAGATCCTCGTCTCCGGCAACGCCCCCGAAAACCGCCGCTGGGACATCGAAGTCGAAGGCAACCTCTCCGTCGACGAATTCACCTCGCTAGGCCTCTCCGCTCCCGGCACCATGCTGCCGCCATACCGGAACAATACCAGCGTCGTCTTCACCCAGCAAGTCACCGCCACCGACGACTCCCTCGACGTCATCATGGGCAACCTCGGCGGCGAAAACGACCTCGGCGACCGCAACGCCATCTGGCAGGGCATCACCGTCGAACAAATCACCACCTCCGCAGACGATTCCGACGCCGACGGCCTCCCCGACGCATGGGAAACCCTCCACTTCACCAACCTCAGCCAGTCATGGGACTCCGACCCAGACAGCGACGGCCTCAACAACAGCGCCGAACTTACCGTCCGCACCCTCCCCAATAACGCCGACTCGGACAGCGACAGCCTCAAGGACGGCGCAGACATCAGCAGCGGCGGCGACCCCACCGTCGCAGACTCCGACGGCGATGGCCTCTCCGATGGCCTCGAGGTCCTCACCCACCTCACCAATATCCGCCTCACCGACACCGACTTCGACGGCCTCACCGACGGCTCAGAAGTCAATACCCACGGCACCAACCCCACAGACACCGACTCCGACAACGACGACTACCCAGACGGCGTCGAAGTCGCCAACGGCACCAACCCCGCCAACCCAGCCAGCTACCCGCTCCTCAGCAGCGCCGGTAAACCCCTCCTCGGCGGCGACGCCGGCGAAGGCCTCGACCTCGATGGCACCTTCCCCTACGCCTTCAACGTCGGCACCAACGGCGCTCCCGGCTCGATCCGCGGCGTCAACTTCACCGACGACTCCGCTCCCGGCATCACCGTCGTCGCCCCCGCCCAGATCCCCGGCTGGGCCTCCTTCCCCAATCTCGGAGACTCCCCCAATGACGACGTCCTCGAAAATGTCCTCTGGTCCATCCGCTACGGCCCAGTCGTCACCGTGACCCTCTCAGGCCTCACCCCCGGCAAACCCTACAAGCTCCAGCTCCTCTTCCTCGAGCGCTGCTGCGCCCGCGCCTGCGACATCTACGTCGACGATGTCCTCAAACTCGACGACTTCGCTCCCTACACCTTCCAGCCCAGCAACAACGGCACCCGCGGTGCCGCCGCCGTCATCGGCTTCCTCGCCAGCGGCACCTCCACCACCATCAGACTCGACGGCTCCACCGTCACCAACCCAGTCTACAACGACCGCTCCCCGCTCCTCTGCGGCGTCACCCTCGAAGCCGTCACCGGCGCAGACGCCGACGGCGATGGCCTCGATGACCTCTGGGAAACCGCCAACTTCGGCAGTCTCGCCCAAACCGCTTCCGGCGACCCCGACAGCGACGGTCTCACCAACCTCCAGGAAAACTCCTCAGGTACCAACCCGAACAGCAGCGACACCGACGCCGACGGTCTCTCCGATCGCGCCGAACTCGTCACCCACCTCACCGACCCCAAAAAGGCCGACACCGATGGCGATGGCCTCAACGACCAGTACGAGATCGTCACCTCTCTCTCCAACCCTCTCTCCAGAGACTCCGACAGCGATGGCTACAGCGACCGCGCCGAGGTAGTCGCCGGCACCAACCCCTCCGCCGCCGCCAGCTACCCGCTCTTCTCCACCTCCATCGACACCTTCACCGGCGGCGACCCCGGCGAAGGCCTCGACCTCACCGGCTCATTCCTCTACGCCGTCAACATCGG
>CANHUG010000124.1 GCA_947462995.1 Verrucomicrobiales bacterium
TCACTCCCAAGGTGCCACTTCCCAATCATCCCAGTCCGGTACCCTCCCTTCTGCAGCTCCTTCGGCCCAGTCACCTGCCCACCATTGAACCGGTTGAACACCGGCGTCCCGTTCATATGACTGTACTTCCCCGTCAGCACCGTCGCTCGACTCGGAGTGCAGATCGAATTCGTCGCAAAACAATTCTCAAACCGCATCCCCTCCTTCGCCAGCCGGTCCATATGCGGGGTCTCGTTCAACTTCGACCCGTACGCCCCAATCGCCTGCGCCGCATGATCATCGGAAAAAATAAACAGAATGTTCGGCTGCCTCCCATGAACAGGCAGCACCGCCGCCATCACCACGACCGCAGCACTGAGAATTTGTCGCATCATGAGAATTGCGTTACCACACCCTGCTCACTTCACGCCACCGTGTTTACGTGGCACCCCTCCGGCCTTGCCGCCCTCCCCCACCCGCCAATCATCACCCCCATGAACCCAAACTTCGCTCCCCTCGCCTCCCTCCTCCGCGAACGCCTCGCCGTCATCGCCGACCACTCATGGCGCGACCGCGACCCCGCCGCCCACCTCGAAAAACTCAAACAGGTCTCCCTCGACATCCTCGCCCTCTCCGATTCCCTCAAACCCCAGTTCCCCACTCGCCTCGCCCACTTCATGGACCGCGCCTCCTACGACAAGGCCCTCGCCTTCATCGAAGACCAGCCCATCGACGGCCCGCACTAGTAAAGCTCCGTCAGATACTGCTCCCGGAATCCCCGCCCCTCGATCCTAACCCAGTACACCCCGCGCTTCCCGAGAATCGAACTGTCAGGCTCGAAGTTGATCGTGTTGTCGTACACAAACACATAATCCACCTTCACCTCCCTCCCCTTCGGCTCCTGCGCAAACGGGATCAGAACCGTCGGCCGCGTCACCAACTTCCAGATCCGCACCTTCGCATCACTGGGAATCGGCCCCGTCATGTAAAACGACCACGCGTTCCCCTTCATGTATTCCACCGGAAACAACCCTCGCCCCGGCCACGACCACGGTGCCCGCGCATTCCGCCCGCCGCTGTCCATGCACCACATCGCAGAAAACGTCCCCTCACGCCCAAACCCCGCATTCTGCATCGGCGGATTCAAACACCACCGCCGGTGCCCACGCCGCTCGCGATTGTTATCCCCGCCATCACTGATGTACCCATCCACCGTCGCTGGCATATCCCCATGCCCCATGCTCAGATTGCACTTGTCAGTACTGTGCCCGAGCCCGTGACTGATCGTCCCCGCCGCCGCACACGCCTTCGACGCATCCGCCGCACCCTCGTTCATGTGCGCCTGCGTCCCCACCTCACTGCTCACCCCAGCCAGAAACCGGTGCGCATTCAACCGGCAGATCGCCTCCCAGACCTCCCGCTCCACTTTGTCAGGCTTCGGCCGCTGCAGAATCGTCCGCAACCCCGCACGAATCTCCTCCTTCGTCCTCGGATACAGCCGCCCCCGGTCAGGCTCCCCCGCCGGCAGCTCTCCCGCCCCCGCATCCCCACCGCCAACCGCCGCGCCCCCACCATCCCGACTCCCCCCGCCGCCCGCCGCCGGCCGGTTCTTCTTCGCCAGATCATCAAGATAAATCGTGTCCGCCGGCATCAGATCATCCCGGCTCATCGTCACCGTCTTCCCATCATCCCTCCGCTTCAGCGTCACCTTGCCCCCGCTCTCGCTCACGAACGCCGCATGGAAATGCTTGCCGCCCACCGGCTGCCAGACACGCATCGGCTCCGCAGCCGCAAGCGGCAACAGCAGCACAGCTCCAACTATCAGAAATCGGCTCAACGACATCATCGCTTCAAATGGGGGGGGGGAATGAAGCCCCGCATCTACCCCAACGCCCCCTCGCGCGCAAGCCCGTCCGTAACCGCGGAAACCCTCACCCCTCCACATCCAACACCCGCGCCGCCACCCTCGGATCCACCCGCCCGCCCCCGAACAACCGCAGCGCCGCACCAGCCGGCAACCCAGCATCAAGTATCGCATGCGCCGCCTCAGCCACCGGATACTTCGTCCGCCGGATCCGCAGGGTCGCCGTCCGCGTGTCCCACACCGCCCAATGCGCCCGCATGTCCCCAGTCCGCGGCTGCCCCACCGACCCCACCGTGATCGCCGCAGGCCGACTCGCCGGCGGAAACCGGTACACCCCAGGCTCCACCGTCACAAACCCCTCCGCCCCACCACAAAACGCATTCTCCCGATGGCTGTGCCCGAAAAAACCGATCCGCTTACCCAGAATATCCAGCGTCCCCTGCGCTTCCTCCCAACTCACCAGATACGGCCACTCCTTCAAATCCTCATGCAGCGCCGCATGCCCGAACACCAACTGCCCATCCACAACCGTCCGCGGCCGCCCCGCCAGCCACGCCAGATCCTCCCCCACCACCCTCTTCCGCGCATGCCGGATCCCCGCATACACCTGATTCGTCCGCCCCGCTCTCGACGCCTCCATCTTCAGCATCTCCGCATCCGGCGCCGTCAGATAATGATCATGATTCCCCATCACCGTCGGCATCCCCGTCTCCCGAATCACCCTCACACACTCCGCCGGAAACGCCCCGTACCCCACAATATCACCAAGACACACCGTCCGGTCCACCCCCTCCGCCTCAATCGCCCCTAGCACCGCCCGCAACGCAGGCAGGTTTCCGTGAATGTCCGTGATGATCGCAATACGCATGGCAGAATAGCAGGGGGTTATTAACGCGGCTCCTGACCAGCGCGACGCACACGCAGCCATAAACCTTCACCCTTACCGAACCTGTCAAGCCCCCCCCCATCCACATCTCCCCCGAAAATCCCCTCACCGCTCACCCTTCACCCACGCCACCACCCGCTCATCATCATCCCCCGCCGCCCACACCGCCCTCAGAAAATCCGCCCCGTGACACCCATTCCGCTCCCAGAACATCCGGTCACCACCGCACCCGTACATCACATCCGGATGCAACTCCCCGCGCAGCTTCGCCCGCGCCTTCGCTAGAATCCGCCGCAGCCACGGCATCCCCCCCAGCGAATCATCCTCACGCTCAGCCAGATCCTCCGGCCGCAACTCCGCCGTCGATACCTTCCCTCCCTGCTTCACCGCAAAGTAATCCCGCCTCACCGCCGCAATCAACAGCGCCGTCGACGCCGCCGGCTCCCCACTGTCCCCACAATCCTCCACAAAATCAAAAAACTCCCGCGGCCGACACCCGATCGACGCCAGCCACCCCAGTTCCTCCGCCGTGTAATACTGCTTCCAATCCCCATCCCCACGCTGATACCGCGCCAGGCAACGCTCAAATAGCTCCAGAAATCGGACGTCCCAGGAAATTGATGAATTCATAACGGCAGTTTCGTTCAGCAGCAAAATCCAGCCTACGGTCGCCCCGCAGCGCCACGCAGGCACCAACCCAGACTCCCGAGCGCATCGGATGCCATCACCAGCAACCGCCCCGCCAGCGATGCAAATGGGAAATGGCACTCGTGCGTGTCCGGCACCCCCATCCGAATCGCAAATTCATAAAACGCCCGCTGCCGCTCCAGATACCACATCACCCCGAAAACATCCCCTCCCCCCTGCCCCGCCGTCTGCACCACATGCACAAACCGCTCCGGCCCCAGCGGCACCCCCTGCACCACCCACCCCAGATCCGCCGCCATCATCCCATCCTCACTGAACCACCGCGTCTCCGTCCCCTCCGCCAGCCGCTCCCGGCTCCGCTCCGCCGCCACCGCCAGCAAACCGCCCCCAACCCCATCCGCTCCCACCCACTCCCCATTCCCAAACCCCTCCATCCCCCCAGCCCGCAACGCCACAGGATGCGCCAGCCGCCCAGGCAGAATGCTGAAAAACTCATGCGGCAACCGCCCAAGCTCCCCCCACGCCAGCACCAGATAATACGACGTCCCAAAACTCGTCAGCTCCACCACCAGCACGTGCCGCGCCGTCATGACCCCGCCCCCCCTCCTTTCCTCCCCTTCTTCCCACTCCTCACCCTCCTCGCCTTCCACTTCCCCCACCCCCATCACCAACGACCGCTTCGCCGCCACCCGCACATTCCCTCCCGTCCGCCCGCACACCTCGTGAACCTCAACCAGCGCACACGCATGCTCCCGCAGCGCCTCTCCCCCCAATCGCCCGCTCTGATCCTCTATCAACTCCAGCAGCCCCAGCGCCGGTATCATCTCCAGCACCATCCGCACCGGCTCAGCTCCCCCCAGCGCCTCCTCAGGCATCCGGAACATGTCCCCGCACTCCGGACACGCCACCATCCGCCCAGCCCAGCCCCCGGACCACAGCACAGCACTCCCGCAATGATCACACGGCACAGTCGATGACATCTCGCAAAATCAGAATTCACCAACCTCTTCCCGCATCATCCGCCCGCTGTCCACCGCTCGCGTCACCGCCCCCGCGTGACGGAATTCAGTTTGCGATTCCCGCCACCCGCACTCCTCTTCCCATCGGTCCTCTCCTTTCCCATGGCTTCCCGTCTCACTCCCACTCAGTGGCTCATCTGCATCATCGCCAGCATCGGCTTCGCGTTCGATATCTACGAACTCCTCATGCTGCCCCTGATCATCAAGCCTGCCCTCTTCTCCCTCGGCAAGCTCTCCGTCGGCACCCCGGAATACAAGGAATGGGCCCGTCTCCTCTTCTTCATCCCAGCCGTCGCCGGCGGTATCTTCGGCCTCCTCGGCGGCTGGCTCACCGACCGCCTCGGCCGCCGCCGCGTCCTCACATGGAGCATCCTCCTCTACGCCTTCGGCGCCTGCGCCGCAGGCTACGCCACCAGCCTCCCCATGCTCCTCGCCTTCCGCTGCTGCGTCTTCGTCGGGGTCTGCGTCGAATTCGTCGCCGCCGTCGCATGGCTCGCTGAACTCTTCCCTGACAAAAAACAGAAGGAAAAGGTCCTCGGCCTCACCCAGGCCTTCTCCTCCCTCGGCGGTCTCCTCGTCGCAGGCGTCAACGAATGGTGCATCTCCGCCGCACCCTCCCTCCCTGCCATCCACGGCAACCACGAGGCATGGCGCTACACGCTCATCTCCGGCCTCATCCCAGCCATCCCCCTCATCATCATCCGGCCGTTCCTCCCGGAATCCCCCGTCTGGGAAGCCAAACGCGCCGCCGGTCTCCTCAAACGCCCCAGCATCGCCGAACTCTTCGCTCCAGGGCTCCTCCGCACCACCCTCACCACCACCGCCCTCTTCGCCTGCTGCTACGGCATCGCCTTCGGTGCCATCCAGCACCTCCCCCAAATCGTCCCAGGCTTCGCCGACGTGAAATCCAAAACCACCCCGGTCGTCGCCGCCGCCGTCCAGAAGGCCACCGCCGACGCCTCCGCCACCGGCAAACCCGCCCCCTCACCCGACGCCCTCAAAGCCATCACCGGCAAAGCCAAAGGCCCCATCGAAGAAAAAGAAGCCGCCATCGTCCAGAAATGGCAGGAAGTCGGCGGTCTCCTCGGCCGCATCCTCCTCGCCGTCGGCGTCCTCTACATCTCCAGCCGCCGCGCCCTCCTCCGCCTCTTCGCCGTCCCAGCCCTCCTCTTCATCCCCGCCCTCTTCTGGTGGATCGGACAGAACATGGGCACCGCAGGCACCATCGGCGCCCTCAAATGGGGCGTCTTCCTCGCAGGCGTCCTCCTCGTCGGCCAATTCAGCTTCTGGGGCAACTACATCCCCCGCGTCTTCCCTGTCCACCTCCGCGGCACCGGCGAAAGCTTCGCCGCCAACATCGGCGGCCGCGTCCTCGGCACCAGCATGGCATGGCTCTTCTTCACCTTCTCAGACGCCACCCCGCCCAACCCCTCCAAAATGGCCTACACCGCCGCCACCATCGCCGCTGTCATGGCCCTCCTCACGCTCGTCATCATCCCCTTCATGACCGAACCCAAAGCCGAAGACGCCGAGTAACTCCCAGCCCTCACCCGCGCACTCCCGCAAACCTCGCCCGGATCCGGTCCACCAGATCCCCCACCAGCGGATTCGGAAAATGCCGCGTCGCCGTCAGCGCATAATACCGCTCCACTAGCCCAGGCACCCGCTCAACCCTCAGCAGACGGCTCTCCTCCAGCTCCTTCTGCACCACAATCTCCGGCACTAGCGCATAACCATTCCCAGACAGCGCCAGCAGCCGCAGCAGCGCCATGTCGTCAACCTCCGCACGCACCTTCGGCTCCACCCCAGCCCGCGCCAGCATCGCGTCAAACTCCGTCCGCAACGGGCTCCGCTCCGACGGCAGAAACACCGGCACGCCATGCAGCCACTTCGGAAACGCCCTCCTCCCCGCTCCCACCGCAGCACGCCCCACCAGATACACCGGCATCTCTAACAGCAATTGACTGTGCAGCCCTCCCTCCCCGCTCTCCCGCTGCGGCGCAGGCACCGGTGAAATCAGCACGTCCAGCTGGTGATTCAGCAACCGCGGCAGCAACGCCCGCAACTCCCCAGCCTCCACCGTCACCCGGTCCGCCTCCGACAACACCACAGGCTCAATAAACACATACTGCAGGTTCTTCGACAAGATACTCACCGCCCCCACCCGCACACTCCGCCCTCCTCCCCCGCGCTGATCCGCCAGATGCTGCAGCATCTCCCCCCCAAGATCAAAAATCCTCTGCGCATAATCAAAGACCACCCGCCCAGTCTCCGTCAACTCCATCCGCCGCGCCACCCGCAGAAACAGGCTGTACCCCACCGCCTCCTCCAACGCCCGGATCTGCGTGCTCACCGCCGACTGCGCCACCCGCATCTCCCCAGCCGCACGCGTCACCCCTCCCCTCCGGGCCACCATCCAGAACGCATGCAGATGCAGATAATTGAGTCGCTCTATCATTCTTAAAAACAGCACGAATACTTCATTTTTATCTGTTGGATAGCACGAAGTTTCTCCCCGAGAAATTTCCCCATGAGCCTCCTCACCTGTCCCTCCACTCCCACCCTGCCCCCTTCCGCCCCATCCACAGAGGCCCTCATCGAATCCTGCCTCGCCGCCCTCGCACCGGACCTCTCAGGACGCTGGCAGCAAGCCATCGCCCTCCCCGGCACCAACCCAGGCTCCGCAAGGTTCGTCATGATCGACGCCTCCTCCCCTCTCGCCAAGGCAACCGCCGACGCCGCCTCCGGCCACATCCTCTGGCTCTCCACTCGCCCCGCCCACGACGCCCTCGGCTCCCTCGACTCCCAGCCCGATGGCGCCCAGTGGACCTGCGGCCCCGGCGCCCTCATCAAACACAGGGGCCGCTCCGCATGGTTCGCCCTCCCCACCTCCCTCCCCTGCTCCCTCCCAACTCCCCAACGCATCCCATGGCTCGCCTGCACCCTCGCAGGCCACCTCCTCCACCTCCCTCCCACCGCCCTCCAGCACTGGATCATCCAGAACGCCTGACATCTCCAATCCGCATCTCCTCTGCAATAACACTTCCTAATAACTCCCCCATGAAAACCCACCACATCACCCTCATCCCCGGCGACGGCATCGGCCCCGAAGTCATCGACGCCACCAGACGCCTCATCGACGCCGCAGGCGTCCGCATCGCATGGGACGAAGTCCACGCCGGTGCTTCCGTCTTCCGCAAAGGCATCGCCTCAGGCGTCCCCCGCGAAACCATCGACTCCATCTCCCGCACCCGCCTCGCCCTCAAAGGCCCTCTCGAAACCCCAGTCGGCTTCGGCGAAAAAAGCGCCAACGTCACCCTCCGCAAGCTCTTCGAAACCTACGGCAATATCCGCCCGGTCCGCATGCTCAAAGGCGTCCCCACCGCCTACTCCGGCCGCCCCATCGACCTCGTCATCGTCCGCGAAAACGTCGAAGACCTCTACGCCGGCATCGAACACCAGCAAACCCCCGGCGTCGCCCAGTGCCTCAAGCTCATCTCCCGCAAAGGCTGCGAGAAAATCGTCCGCCTCGCCTTCGAAGTCGCCCGCGCCCAGGGCCGCAAATCCGTCGCCTGCGCCACCAAGGCTAACATCATGAAACTCACCGAAGGGCTCCTCAAACGCACCTTCGAAGACCTCGCCCCCGATTACCCGGAAATCGAATCATGGCACATCATCGTCGATAACTGCGCCCACCAACTCGTCAAAAAACCGGAACAGTTCGATGTCATCGTCACTACTAACATGAATGGCGATATCCTCTCCGACCTCACCTCCGCCCTCGTCGGAGGTCTCGGCTTCGCAGGCTCCGCCAACCTCGGCACCGACGTCGCCATCTTCGAAGCCGTCCACGGCTCCGCACCCAAATACGCCGGCAAGGACGTCATCAACCCCACAGCCATGATCTTCTCAGGCCTCATGATGCTCCGCCACATCGGAGAATTCGACGCCGCTCGCACCATCGAAGACGCCATCGAAGTCACCCTCGCAGAAGGCCTCTCCGTCCCACGCGACGTCGTCGGCGACGCCCGCGCCGCCGGCACCCGCGCCTACACCGACGCCATCATCGCCAACTTCGGACGCCAACCCGCTGACGTCCCGCCTCGCCAGCACCACCCCATCCGCATGCCCACCTTCAACCCGGACCCAGTCTCCGTCCGGCCAGCCTCCCGCTCAACCACCGGCTTCGACCTCTTCACCGAATTCGGCGGCCAACCCGAATCCCTCGGCCCCATCCTCGAAAACGCCGCCGCAGGTCTCGGCTGCCGTCTCAAAATGATCTCCAGCCGCGGCACCAAGGTCTACCCTCCCACCGGGGCCATGACCGACTACGTCGACCAATGGCGCTGCCGCTTCACCCTCGACTCCCCCGCCGACGACCTCAATCTCGCCCTCCTCGCACGCCTCCTCTCAGCCGTCGAAGCCGCCGGCGTCCGCTGGATGCACTTCGAAAAACTCCAGCACTTCGACGGCACCCCAGGCTACACCAAAGCCCAAGGCGAAGACTGATCCCCTCACCCACACCCGGAGGGGCAGCGCCGCCTGCCCCTCCGGAACCCCGCCACCCCGCGGCTTGCGCATCGCCCCACCCAGCGTAATGAACACCTAGTGTCATTACCTCCTCCCAGCCAGCATGGCGACATCTGGGTCGCCTTCCTCAGCATCCTGCTCGAGGGCATCCCCTTCATCCTCATCGGCTCGCTCGTCTCCGGCCTCATCGACGCCTTCCTCCCGGCACGCGTCATGGACCGGCTCCTTCCCAAACGAGGCCTCCCAGCCATCCTCGCCAGCGGCCTCCTCGGCATCATCTTCCCAGTCTGCGAATGCGCCATCGTCCCAGTCATCCGCCGCCTCGTCCAGAAGGGTCTCCCCCTCGGCTGCGCCATGACCTACATGCTCGCAGCTCCCATCGTCAATCCCATCGTCGCCCTCAGCACCTACTCCGCCTTCCAGGGCCGCGACCCTGGCATGATGACCTCCGCACGAGTCATCCTCGGCTACGCCATCGCCGTCGTCGCAGGCATCGTCCTATCCAAATTCGGAGCCTCCCGCCTCCTCCAGCCTCGCGTCCTCGCAGGCATCTCCTCCCCTGATTCGTCCGACACCCAAGGCACCCCTGTCCCCTCTGGCGACGGCATCGTCCGCGCTCTCCGCACCGCCCAGCAGGACTTCATGGACACAGTCCTCTACTTCGTCATCGGCGTCGGCATCGCCTCCGTCGCCCAAACCCAGCTCTTCTACCGCGAAGACCTCCAAGCCTCCATCCAGAACATCGCCGCCAATCACTGGCTCGCAGCCCCAGTCCTCATGGTCGCTGCCTTCATCCTCAGTCTCTGCAGCACCACCGACGCCTTCATCATCGCCGCCGACTCCCTATTCGCAGCTTCCGCCAAACTCGCCTTCCTCGTCTTCGGCCCCATGTTCGACATGAAGCTCATCTTCCTCTACTCCACAGTCCTCAAA
>CANHUG010000125.1 GCA_947462995.1 Verrucomicrobiales bacterium
CGCGCCAGCTTTCCTATCACCTCAATCCCCCGCACAGGTCGCGCACTCACCGGCTGCTCGTCCAGCACGCGCTGCAGATCATCCGCCAGCGCCTGCGCACTAGCATACCGACCGCCCGGCAACAACGCCATCGCCCGCCCCACAATCGCCAGCAGATCCCTCCGCCACGCCCTCGGCGCCCCCGCCATCACACCGCCCTCCACCCACGCCGGCACGTCCTCCCCAGCCCCGCGCCGCCCCGCCGACGCAAACGGCAACCGCCCCGCCAGCACTTCATACAACACCACCCCCAGCGCATAAACATCACTCCGCACATCAATGTCCGCACTCCCAGGCTCCGCCTGCTCGGGACTCATGTACCCAGGCGTCCCCACTAACTGCCTCACCGCCGTCACCGCCAGATCACTCAACGGTTCCTCCAGCGCCCGCGCCACCCCGAAATCAATCACCTTCACCCGCCTCACACCTCCCTCCTCCCACGCCAGGATATTCGCCGGCTTCAAATCCCGGTGCACCACTCCCTTCCCATGCGCATGCTGCACCGCTTCACACACCCCGATCATCAACCGGCAACGGTCGCCCGCCCCCAAACCCCACCGCCCACACATCTCCGTCAGCTCGCCACCACGCACCAGCTCCACCACAAAAAACGGCCGCCCATCGTGACTCCCCGCATCCAGCACCGTCGCCACACCCGGATGATTCATCCTCGCCAGCGCACTCCGCTCCCCCTCAAACCTCGCCAGCACCTGCCTCGACACCACCTCCGCCTTCAGCCACTTCACAGCCACCTCCCGCTCCACCGGATGCTCCTGCCGCGCACGCCACACCTCCGCAAACCCTCCCTCTCCCACCTTCTCCTCCAGCCGATACCGCCCCCCTAGCAACACCCCCTCCGCTTCCTCCGCCACCACCGGCAGCTCATCCCCGCCCAGCCACCCTAACAGGCACGCCGGACAGAACGCCGGCCCGTCCACCGTGTGCCGCACCGCCCCACAAGCATCGCAATGTTGTGCTCTCATCTCATCCCTTCTGCTCTTTTCCGCTCAACCTTTCAGAAACAGCGCCCGCAAATGCCGGATTTCTTCCTCCACTTCCTCCTCGCTCCCCACCGTCGCCGCCACCTGCGCCCGGAAAACCGCCTGCAATCGCCGCCGCAACCGGTGCACCGCCACACTCAACGCATTCTCACTCATCCCCAATCCAGCCGCCGCCTCCACCTGCGGCACCGACCCTCCGCCTCTCACCAGATACTCGGACAACACCCCAAACGCCGCCGCCCGCCCCGCACGTTCCTCCTCCTCCCTCAACGCCGCCAGCGCATTCCCTAGCAAACTCACCGCCCACCGCCGCTCATACACCTCATCCGGCGTCTCCCCCGCCAGCCCGGTCTGCACCAACTCAGCCTCCAATCGCGCAGGATCCATCCCCGCCACCACCAATCCCCCACCACGCTTCTGCGTCGCCCCCCGCCGCTGCTCATCCCTCAGATACAACTTCAACCCGCCAATCAGATACGACCGCAACCGTCCCTTCTCAGCATCCGCGCGCCGCAACACGCCCTTCTCCAGCAAATGCCCGAAATACCCCTGCGTCAGATCCTCCGACTCCGCAGGACCATGCCCGCTCCTCCTCAAATACGCATACAACGGCGCCCAGTAAAGGCAACACACCCGGTCCAGCGCACGCCGCGCCACCGTCCCATCCCCTCCTGACAACTCCAGCATCGTCCAGGGCGTCGCAGGAAATGCCACGCCAGTCCGATCCTCTCGCGGAACTGCCTCCATCACCGTCATCGTATGCCCGGCTTACCATCCCTTCCGCAAGCTTTGCTTTCACCGCAAACCAGCCCAATTACTAAACCTCCATCACACCCGTCCGCCCGCGCCCCCTAGGGAAGTATCCCCGTAGCCCCATCGCAACCCCATGAATCCCTTCCTCCGCGCCCTCGCCCTCCCGACCCTCATCTCCTTCCCTTTCGCCGCCGCCGCCCAACCCTCCCCCACCTCGTTCCACCACGAACAAGTCATGGGCACGTCCCTCGACATCAAGGTCGTCACCGCTTCCCCTTCCTCCGCGTCCCTGGCCGAATCCGCCGCCCTTGCCGAAATCGATCGGCTCTCCGCCCTCCTCAGCACCTACCAGCCGGACTCCGCCATGTCCCGCTGGCTCGCCTCCCCCCCCGGCCAACCCACCTCCGTCCCCGCAGAACTCCTCTCGCTCCTCTCCCTCTTCGATACATGGCACCACCGCACCAGCGGAGCCCTCAACCCTGCCGCCGCCGCCGCTTCCGCACTCTGGCTCCACGCCGAAAAGTCCCAGTCACTCCCCTCCCCTGCCTCCCTCGCCGCCACCGCCACCGACGCCGCCCGCACCCACTGGTCTCTCAACCTCGCCAACTCCACCGCCACCAGACTCGATCACACCCCCCTCGCCTTCAACTCCCTAGCCAAAAGCCACATCCTCTCCATGGCCGCAGACGCCGCCATGAACGCCGCCCACCCGCACTCCCTCGTCCTCAACTGCGGCGGTGACATCATCGTCCGCGGCCAACTCCCCGAAACCATCTCCATCGCCAACCCGCTCGCTCACGCAGAAAACGCCGCCCCCCTCGACACCATCGCCGTCTCCAACGCCGCCGTCGCCACCAGCGGCAACTACCGCCGCGGCTTCACTATCCTCGGCCACCACTACTCCCACATCATCGACCCCAGATCCTCCCGCCCCGCTGACGCCGTCGCCAGCGCCACCGTCGTCACCTCCAACGCCGCCGCCGCAGGCGCCATGGCCACCGCCTTCTGCATCCTCTCCCCAGCCGAATCCGCCGCCCTCGCCGCCTCCCACCACCACACCGAATTCCTCATCGTCCTCGCCAACGGCCAACGCTTCCACAGCAACGGCTGGGCCGCACTCCACCCTGACATCCCCGTCCTCGCCGACACCACTCCTCCAACGCCCCCTACCCCTCCCGCCGACTCCGCCACCCCTCCCAAACCCGCGCCCGACGCCCCACCCGCCACCCCCTCTAACCCTACCCCTGCCCCTACCCCCACCTCCGACCTCTGGGACGATACCACCGAACTCGCCATCAACCTCGAACTCAAACGCCCAGGCAACAACCGCTACCGCCGCCCCTACGTCGCCGTCTGGATCGAAGACAAAGACAAACAACCCGTCCGCACCATCGCCCTCTGGCACGGCAAACCTCGCTGGCTCCCAGACCTCCGCGCATGGTCCAAATCCGACCGGCTCCGCCGCACCACCGACGATACCCCGCTCCCCCCATCCATCACCGGTGCCACCCGCGCCGCCGGTCAGTACAAACTCTCATGGGACGGCCGCAACTCCCTCGGCAAACCCGTCAAACGCGGCACCTACACCGTCTTCATCGAGGTCGTTCGCGAACACGGTACCTACCAGCTCATGAAAAAGGAAATCGACCTCTCCAACGCCCCCGCCCAAGCCAAATTCGACGCCAATACCGAGGTCTCCGCCGCCTCCCTCGACTTCCACCGCAAACCCACGCCCTGAACCCATGCCGGCTCCCGACTCCCCAAGCCGCTGGTCCCGCCGCGCCCCCGCCATCGCACGCTGGCTCCACCTCTACATCTCCTTCGCCAGCTGCGCCCTCGTCCTCTTCTTCTCCATCACCGGCCTCACCCTCAACCACCCGGACTGGTTCTCCTCCACACCCACCGAATCCTCCGCCTCCGGCTCCCTCAACCCGGCATGGCTCACCCCTCCCGACGAACGCGTTGCCCGTCTCGAGATCGCCGAATTCCTCCGCCACCAGCACCACCTCTCCGGCACCGTCGCCGACTTCCGCCTCGACGATGAGGTCTGCTCCCTCTCCTTCAAAGGCCCCGCATCCTCCGCAGACATCTCCATCCAGCGCGCCTCCGGCTCCTACGAAATCAACACCTCCTCCATGGGGCTCGTCGCCCTCCTCAATGACCTCCACAAAGGCCGCGATACCCCCAAATCATGGTCCCTCGTCATCGACGCCTCCGCCATCCTCCTCATCCTCGTCTCCCTCTCAGGCATCATCCTCGTCCTCTGGATGAAACGCCGCCGCTCCTCAGCCTTCTTCCTCGCCGCCATCGCCACCATCCTCTCCATCATCGCCGCCACCCTCGCCACTCGCTGACGCCCCTCCCACCCAATCCCGGTTGCTCCAAGCCCCCCAAAGCTTAGCACCCTCCATGCGACCCCTCTCCTCCTGCAGGCTCTACGGTATCCTCGACGGCTCCTACACCCCGCGAAACCACATGCCCGCCATGCTCTCCGCCATGCTCGCAGGCGGGGTCCACATCGTCCAACTCCGCGCCAAATCATGGTCCCCGGACGATATCATCGCCACCGCCAAATCCCTCCACCCGCTCACCAAAGCCGCCGGCGTCCCCTTCGTCATCAATGACCACCCGGAAGCCGCTCGCGCCGCCGGCGTCGAAGGCACCCACGTCGGCCAGGACGACCTCTCCATCGCCGAAGCCAGACGCGTCGCAGGCCCAGGCATCTTTGTCGGCAAATCCACCCACAGTCTCGCCCAGGCCCACGCCGCCTTCGCAGAAGGAGCCGACTGCATCGGCTTCGGCCCGCTCTTCGCCACCCCCACCAAACCTGATTACCAGCCCATCGGCACCCTCGACATCCACACCGTCAACACCAACCCACCAGTCCCCGTCTTCTGCATCGGCGGCATCAACCTCCTCACCCTCCCCTCCGTCCTCGCCGCCGGAGCACACCGCGTCGTCATCGTCAGCGCCATCCTCTCAGCCAAAGACCCAGCCGCCTACTCCCGCCTCTGCCTCGATCTTATCGAATCATCCCCTATTCCAGAAATTTAATCTCCCGGCAATCATCAGGCCCCACCATGAACGACCGGATACCACCCCGGCGGAAGTTTTTTCACTGAATACTTGCGCCTTACGCGGCTATCAGGCAAACACCGATGCCATAAAGGAGAAAAAACTGTGTATTCGAACGACGACTACCTTCTCGACCTGCTTCAGGAATCCGGAAACCTAGACCCTCACGAGGTCCAGGAAGCCGTCATCCATAAAGGCAAACGCACTGCACTCGAATACCTCATGGAAACCGGCAAGGTCTCCGAGGAACTTCTCGCGCAGACCATGGCCATGAACTCCGGTATGGAGTACGTCGACCTCTCAGGGTTCGTACCAGACGCCGCCACCCTGGAGCTCATGCCCGCAGAAACCGCCGTCAAATACCACGTCATCCCCGTCGGTATGGAAGGCGGCCGTCTCTCCGTCGCTGTCGCCGACCCCCTGGACTTCCAAGCCATGGACAGTCTGCCGCACCTCGTCAGCTTCCCGCTCGACTTCTACTGCGCCCCCAAATCCCAGATCACTCAGTACCTCACTGAGTTCTTCGGCTACCAGAAGGAAGCCGACGGCAGTCTCAGCTTCAGCGGCTCCGAAGCAGCCGCCATCGTCACCGAAACCGACGCCCCCATCATCCGCATGGTCACCGAACTGCTCTCAGAAGCAGTCGTCGCCCGCGCCAGTGACATCCACGTCGAACCCCTCGAAAAACGACTCCGCATCCGCTACCGCATCGACGGGGTCCTCCAGGAGGTCGCCAGTCACCCCAAACACCTCCATGCCCCCATCATGGCCCGTCTCAAAATCATGACGGGTTCCATGAGCATCGACGAACGCCGCGTCCCTCAGGACGGCCGTATCCAGGCCCGCGTCGGCTCCAAGGACATCGACCTCCGGGTCTCCACCGTCCCCACCAATCACGGCGAATCCGTCGTCATGCGGATTCTCGATAAAAGCAGTCTCCTCCTCGGTCTCAGCGACCTCGGCTTCTTCAGCGACGACCACGCCACCTTCACCGAGCTCCTCGGCCTCCCGGACGGCATCATCCTCATCACTGGCCCCACAGGCTCAGGCAAGACCACCACGCTCTACGCCTGCCTCAATACCATCAACCGCCCCGACCGCAAAATCATCACGGTCGAAGACCCGGTCGAATACCAGCTCGCAGGCATCAACCAGGTCCCCGTCAAAGAAGACATCGGCATGAGCTTCGGAGCCGCCCTCCGCTCCATGCTCCGCCAAGCCCCCAACATCATCATGATCGGGGAAATCCGGGATGCCGAAACCGCCAACATCGCCATCAACGCCTCCCTCACAGGCCACTTGGTCTTCTCCACGCTCCACACCAACGACGCACCAAGCTCGGTCGCACGGATGGTCAATATGGGCGTCAAACCGTTCCTCATCGCCTCCGCCGTCCGCGCCATGATGGCCCAGCGTCTCGTCCGCAAGCTCTGCGCCGAATGCAAAGCCCCCGCAGAACTCAACGAGAAACAAATGCGCGCTCTCGGCCTCGACGCCTCGCGCACCGCAGACGCCCGCATCATGGGCCCCACAGGTTGCCCCAAATGCAAAGGCAAGGGCTTCCGCGGCCGGATGTGTATCCTCGAAATCTTCAAGGTCGATGACCAGGTCCGCGGCATGGTCAACGAAGGCCTCAGCACCCCTCAACTCCGCAAGCGCGCCCGCGAACTCGGCATGCGCACTCTCCGCGAAGACGGGGTCCGCAAGGTCCTCGCAGGCCTCACCACCGCCGACGAGGTCATCGAATCCACCATGGGCGACGCCGATTGATCCCCGCGCTCCTCCGCCTCTCTCCAATCCCTCTCCTCCTTCTGATATATGACTGCCCAATACGTTCTGGACATCTTCCAAAACCGCGGCGTGATGAGCGATAGCCAGGTCGGCGAAATCCTCGACGAAATCAGCACCACCGGCAAAGACGTCAAACGTCTCCTCAACGACTACGGCTACGTCCAAGGCGAAGAACAAGTCTACGAGGTCATCGCAGAAGAACTCGGCGCAGAATACATCGACCTCCGCCGCTACGAGCCCCCGCGCGCCCTCCTCGACCTCATCCCCGCCAATATCGCCAAAATGCACGGGGCCCTCCCCGTCAACTTCGACGAACAAGGGCTCCACGTCGCCCTCCTCGACCCGCTCAACCCGCAAACCGTCGAAGACCTCCGCTTCGCTCTCGATAAACCCATCGTCGTCGTCGTCGCCGACACCGACCGCATCGAGGACCTCATCAATACCAGCTACGCCGCCGAAAACGAAGGCATGGAGGACATCCTCTCCGGCCTCCAACTCGGCGACATGGGCAAACCAGGCGGCCTCGAAACCGAAGCCAACGCCGCCCCCATCGTCCGCTACGTCGACCTCGTCCTCTTCCAGGCCGTCAAACAAAAGGCCTCCGACATCCACTTCGAACCATTCGAAGGCGATTTCAAAATCCGCTACCGCGTCGACGGCGGTCTCGTCGAAATGGCCCCGCCCCCACCCCACCTCGGGACCATCATCACGTCCCGGATCAAGGTCATGGCGAACCTCAATATCGCCGAACGCCGGATCCCTCAGGACGGCCGCATCATGAAAATCGTCGGCGGCAAGCAGGTCGACATGCGCGTCAGCACCCTCCCCACCATCCACGGGGAATCCGTCGTGCTCCGCGTTCTCGACCGCTCCAGCATCAATCTCGACCTCGAAAACCTCGCGCTCCCGCCCGCCCTCTACGACTACATCCTCGATACCGTCCAGAAACCAAACGGCATCTTCATCGTCACAGGCCCCACCGGCGCAGGTAAAACCACCACGCTCTACGCCGCCCTCCGTAAGGTCAATACCGTCGACTGCAAGCTCCTCACCTGCGAAGACCCAGTCGAATACGACATCGAAGGCATCATCCAGGTCCCCGTCAACGAAGCCGTCGGCGTCACCTTCGCCAAGGTCCTCCGCGCCTTCCTCCGTCAGGACCCAGACCGCATCATGGTCGGCGAAATGCGCGACAAGGAAACCGCCACCATCGCCATCCAGGCCTCGCTCACAGGACACCTCGTCCTCTCCACTCTCCACACCAACGACGCCCCTGGCGCGGTCACCCGTCTCGTCGACATGGGCTGCGAACCATTCCTCGTCGCCGCCACGCTCGAAGCCGTCCTCGCCCAACGTCTCCTCCGTACCATCTGCAAATCCTGCCGCGTCCCCTACGAGCCCAGCGAGTCCATCCTCAACCAGCTCGGCCTCAGCCCCCACGAAATCGGCGACAAACACTTCTACACCGGCCGCGGCTGCGAAGACTGTAACTCCTCAGGCTACCGCGGCCGCCGCGGTCTCTACGAGCTCCTCGACATGAGCGACCCGCTCCGCGACCTCATCTGCGAACGCGCCCCCACCGTCGTCATCAAACAGAAAGCCATCGAACTCGGCATGCTCACCCTCCGCGAAGACGGTCTCCGCAACATCTACGACGGCAACACCACCATCGAAGAAGTCCTCAAATACACCTGAGCCTCCACCAGCCCGCTTCGGTCACTCCTCCCCATATTCTGTCTTGGACATTCAGCCGGTTTTCTGGTTTCCTGCCCTGACCACCCCCCAATTCCTCACTCCCCGGCCGCTCAGTCCGCCCACGCCACTTTATACGCCCCTACACCATGGCCAAATTTGAATACATCGCCGTCAATGCCCGAGGAGAGGAAACCGCAGGAGCCATCGAGGCCAGCGGCAAAGACGACGCCATCAACAAACTCCGCGGCAGCGGTCTCTTCCCCACTCAGGTCGCCCCGGAAGGCCAACTCACTCAGGCCGTCAAAAAAACCAAGAAGGCCTCCGCCTCCGCCAAAAACAAGGTCCCCAAAAAAGCCCGCGGCAAGGTCAAGAGCAAGAACCTCATGATCTGGACCCGCCAGCTCGCCACGCTCATCGACTCCGGTCTCCCCCTCCTCCGCGGCCTCAACGTCCTCGCCAATCAGGAACCCAACCCGGTCCTCAAACACACCGTCGTCTCCCTCGCAGACTCCGTCCAGACCGGCTCCACTTTCTCAGAAAGCCTCGCCCAGCACCCCAAGGTCTTCAATAAGCTCTACGTCAACATGGTCAAAGCCGGTGAACTCGGCGGGGTCCTCGAACTCGTCCTCAACCGTCTCGCCGAATACCAGGAAAAGGCCCAGAAACTCAAAAACAAGATCGTCTCCGCCATGGTCTACCCGGTGATCGTCATCGTCATCGCCATGGGGATCGTCGTCTTCCTCCTCACCTACATCGTCCCGAAATTCACCGAAATCTTCGAAAACATGGTCCAAGGCGGTGCCAGCCAGATGCCAGCACTCACCCGCGCCGTCATCGGAGCCAGCGACTTCATGAAGTCCAACTGGTACATCCTCGGCGGTCTCGGCTTCCTCGCCGTCATGGGCTTCAAAGCCTTCGGCTCCACCAAAAACGGCCGCCGCGTTCTCGACAAACTCGTCCTCAAACTCCCCCTCTTCGGCCCGGTCCTCCTCAAAAGCTCCGTCGCCCGCTTCTCCCGTACCCTCGGAACTCTCGTCACCTCCGGCGTTCCCATCCTCCAGGCCCTCAACATCACCCGCGACACCGCCGGCAATTCCGTCGTCTCCGAGGCCATCATGAAGGTCCACGACGCCGTCAAAGAAGGCGAATCCATGGTCGCTCCCCTCGACGCCAGCAAAATCTTCCCAGCCATGGTCATCTCCATGGTCGAAGTCGGTGAGGAAACCGGGCAAC
>CANHUG010000126.1 GCA_947462995.1 Verrucomicrobiales bacterium
CGCCCGGAACCTCGCTCCCGCCTCGTCATCCCCTCGGAACAACCGCCCGCCTCCCGTCGGCGACCACGCCATCGGCCGGATCCCGCGCGCAAAACACTGGTCAAAGGTCCCGTCAAACAGCGGATCGCAGCAGAACGGACTGAACTGCACCTGGTTCGTCACCAGCGGCCGCTCCACCCGCGCACTCAACGCATCAAACTGCGTCACCGTGTAATTCGAAACCCCCGCCGCCCGCACCTTCCCCGACGCCACCAACCGGTTCAACCCGGCCGCCGTCTCGTCAGGATGCGTGAACCAGTCAGGCCGGTGCACCAGAAACAAATCAATCGTCTCCACCCCCAGAAACCTCAGCGACTTCTCCGCACTCCGCACCAACCGATCCGCCGTCGTGTTGTAATACGCCGTCTTCCTGTCCGGATGAAACTCGCACGGCACATAAATCCCCGCCTTCGTCACAATCTCCATCCGCCCCCTCACCCCAGCATCCAGCGCCAGAGCCGCCCCCACCAGTTCCTCCACCCGGTACCCCCCATAAATCTCCGCCGTGTCGATCGTCGTGATCCCAAGATCGAGACACGTCTTCAATCGCCTCAGCAACCCCTCCGGCGTCCCCACCTCCGCATCATTCAACAACCGCCACGTCCCGAAGGCCATCGCGGAAAACTCAGGAGCCTCAGGGGCCAGTCGCACTCGTTGCATAATTCAATTCCTTTCCTAACTCGTTTCTCCCCCATCATCCCACACGACCACCCGGCCGCGCCAGCGCCTTCGTCCCGGATCGCGGATGAATCAAAAGCGCAGGCCACACCGGATGCCCGGACCGCACCACCCGCACCGCATCCCCACCACGCCACCGCAAGGTCGCACTCTGCCCCGCAGGCTGCACCACCCAACGCGTCCCATCCGCCAGATCCAATCGCCCATCCGGAAACTGCCCGCGCATCGCCACACCCCCAGCTCCCGCCCCAACCCCAACCACCGGCACCACCACGCCCTGACACGCACTCAGCACCAGCACCACTAACCCTGTCATCATCGCAACTCTCATAACTCCTCAGATCGTCATCGCACTGTACCCACCATCCACCACCAGCTCCGCACCAGTAATGAACGCCCCCGCACTCGACGACGCCAGCAGCAGGGTCGCCCCCGCCAGCTCGTCCGCACTCCCGAACCGAGCCATCGGCGTATGCCTCAAAATCCCCTCCACCCGCTCCGGATTCAAAACCTTCCGGTTCTGCTCCGCCGGAAAAAATCCCGGCACCAGCGTGTTCACCCGAATCCCCTTCGGCGCCCACTCCCGCGCCAGATTCCGGCTCAGATTGTGCACCGCAGCCTTCGTCATCGAATACGTAAACACCCGACTCAGCGGAATCAGCCCGCTCATGCTCCCCACATTGATCACCGACGCCGCAATCCCGCTCTCCACAAAATACCGCCCGAACACCTGACACGCCGTAAACACCGCCGTCGTGTTGATCCGGAACAACCGCTCGTACTCCTCATCCGTTATCTCGAAAAACGGCGTCGGCGAATTCGCCCCAGCCCCGTTGATCAGAATGTCCACCCGCCCCCGCGACGCCAGCGCTCCCGCCAGCAATCCCTCCAGACTCCCGCGCTCCGACGCCTCCACCGGCAGAAACTCACCCGCTCCACCAGCCTCCCGGATCACCCCCAGCCGCACCGCAGCCTTCTCCTCGCTCCGCCCCGCCAGAATCACATACGCCCCCGCACCAGCCAAGGCCTCCGCCATCGCCCCGCACAACTCCCCAGTCCCGCCTATCACCACGGCAGTCTTTCCTGACAAATCAAAAAGTCGGGCTGGCGTCATCATCCCCCAGTCAAGCCCACCGCCGCCTCCCCGCGCAAACGGGAATTACCACCTCCCTCCACGCCTTTTTATAAATTCCACCCCCGCGGCTTGACGTCCGCCGCCCCATCCACCAGCCTTCCACCTCTCACCTCACCGGGCGCTCACCTGCTCCCTCCCATTCTTTTTAAACCCACCTCGCTCCCATGAATCTCCGGGACCACCTGAAGGACATCCTGCCGGAAATCCTGCCACCCAACCCGGCAGAAGCCATCAAAGGCACCGAACTCATCCGCCTCGTCCGCTTCCGCCTCGGCGACGAATACAGCGACGCCACCCTCCGCTACCACTTCTCCATCATGAGCTGCGACCCCAGCAGCCCCATCTCCAAAGTCGAACAAGGCCAGGGCTACTACCTCCGCAGAAACATCATCGGCGCCACCGCCAAGGTCTCCATGACCCAGGCACGCCTCGGCATGCTCTTCGAAACAGACTCCGACGCCCTCGACCTCGCCGTCTCCCGCGAACAGAAATTCCGCGCCATCTTCGCCCGCGACCACGAAACCGCAGGCCGCTTCCCCTTCCTCTTCGAATCCTCCTTCGCCCCAGGCGCACCCTTCGGCAATGTCTGGAAATGCCCAGACGCCGCCGTCATCGACTGGGAAAGCAGCGGGCTCGCCTCTCCCCAGGCACGCGTCCGCCCTCCCTCCCTCCGCCTCCGCGCCGCCCTCGGCCTCCCCCCTTTCTCCATCATCAGCGCACGCCTCCGCATCGAGGTCTCCCTCGAATCCTGCCGCGCCGACTTCTTCCAGGCCCTCAGCAACGCCCGCTGGGCCCATCGCGCCGAACTCGTCATCGCCACCCCCATCGGCGACGGCGAAATCGCCGACGAACTCCGCCAGCTCGGCTCGGAATTCGGCGTCGGCGTCAGCTCCTGCGGGCTCTCCCTCGACCAACTCGACGAACTCCGCCCAGGCTACGAAATCCCTAAAATGTCCGCCCGCGAATTCGAAGCCCTTCAGGCCAGGATGCGCCCCCAACGGCTCTGCGTCCCTCGTCTCCGCTCCGCCGACTGGCACACCGCCGAAAACCTCCGGCTCGAAAACCCCGAATTCCGCGAGCTCTTCCAATGGGCCCGCCGCTGTCTCGACGACGGCCGCGCCTACTCCCGCGCCGAATTCGGCGCCCTCGACCCAGCCCCGGACGACCACGAAGACTGACCTCCCCACTCCCATGCGCCTCGCCCTCCTGCCGGCTCTCCTCCTCGCCGCCTGCTCCCCTAATCCAACCCCCTCGCCAGTCGCCGCCCCAGCCCCAGCCTCCCCGCCAGTCCCCTTCCGCCAGCTCGGCTGGGACTCCGACCACTTCACATGGGAAGGCAAACCCTTCACAGGCACCACCACCGATCACTACAAATCAGGCACCCTCAAATGCCGCTACGGCATCCAAAACGGCCGCTACCACGGGCTCGTCGAAGAATGGTACGAAAACGGGAACCCCAAAACCCGCACCGCCTACGAAGACGGCCGCCACGAAGGCGACAACTTCTACTGGAACCCAGACGGCTCCCTCCAATCCCACAAAATCTGGAAAAACGACTCCCTCGTCAGCGAATCCCACCCCCCCAATCCCTGAGGCTTCCCATCCCTTGATTTCTCCACTCGCGCCGTGCAGATTCAATGGCGTCCACCCACCTGTTCACCTGCCCGCTGTTCCATGAAAGCCAAAACCGCCCGCCGTCTCCTCATCGGCTCCCTGATCGTCGGAGCCGGCGGATTATGGACCATTCAACGGCTCAACGCAGACCGCGAAAGTAAACGCCTCACTACCCTCGCCGCCGCCTACATCGCAAAGAATGAGCGCCAGAATGCCACCGAGTGCCTCATCTCCGCCCTCTCCCTCTACCCCGCCAATACCGAGGCCCGCCGCCTCCTCCTCGAAATCACCCCGGATACCACATCAGGCAATAACAACGCCGCTCCCGCCGATCCCCCAGACACCTCACCCCAGATCATCGTCGAGGCCCCTCCCCAGCCCAATCCCAACCCCATCTTCGTCGAGGCCCCTCCCATACTGCCCGCCCCAACTCCTCCAGACCCCGCCAAAGTCGACGCCCACCTCGCAGAAGCCCAGAAATTCCTCGCCGCAAACAACGCTAAAGCCGCTGAAAAAGAACTCCGCACCGCCGTCACCCTCGACGCCACAGTCAATAGCAAATCCCAACTCGCCAACTTCCTCCTCAATCAACCCCTCGACCCCAACGCCACCGACGAACTCGTCAGCCTCCTCCGCGAACTCGGCCGCGACCAGACCTCCATCGGCGCAGAGGCCCTCTTCGCAGGCGCCGTCCGCTGCATCGTCCCCCGGGCCGAAATCGAAAGCTGGATCACCGTGCTGCGCTCCCACCCAGCCGCCACCACCACCATGCTCTTCACCGTCGATCGTCTCGACGCCCTGCTCCACCCCCGCAACCAGTCCACCATCGCCAAAAATGCCGCCCAGCGCCTCCGCTCCGCACCGCTCGAAGACCGCGACGCAGGCATGCGCTGGCTCGCCAGCATCGACGAATACAACCTCGCCACCACTCTCATCTCCCTCGAAGAAGCCCAAAAGGACCGCGCCACCATGGAAACATGGCTCGTCACCCATTCCCTTGCAGGAAACTTCGACGCCGTCCTCGCAGCCACCGACTCTCGAAACCTCCCCATCCCCCCTCACATCCAGAAAATCTTCCACGGCAATGCCCTCGCCCAATCCGGCAAATCCGCAGAAGGCCTGCAAATGATGCGCGATGCCTGCAACGAAACCGGTCTCTCCCGCTCAGAACTCCTCGAAGCGCTCGCCGTCCTCGGCGTCATCCGCTCCCACCCCCTCTTCGAAGAAGAACTCACCAAGGCCGTCAGCGACCCGGACACCACCGCCGAAGCCGTCGCTGCCCTCTCCAAGGCCGTCCACCTCTCAGGCGATGCCGTCATCAGCCGCCGATTCTACGAAATCGCTGCATCCGCTCCTGCCCTCAGAGGCGACGAACGCATCTCCGGCACCCGAGACCACTTCCGCCTCCTCCTCAACCTCGAGGTCGACATCAATGAACTCGCTCGCAATGCCGAAATCGCCCGCGATCCCGCTCCTCGCATCGCCTACATCCTCGCCCTCCTCAACGTCGGCCAGTACGCTAAAGCCCTCATCGAAACGGAAGACCACGCCCCCACCATCAACCCCGTATTCCTCACCGCCTCCCAGCAGGCCGTCGTCGCCGCCACTTTCGCCACCAATGATCGCTTGCGCGAGGCCTTCGCCATTCTCGCTCTGATCCAACAGGACCAACTCACCCTTCAGGAACGCGAATGGCTCCGCGGTCACTTCGACGCCGCCACAAAAACCGCCCGCAACGCTCTCGCCAAATCATCTCTCACCACCCGCTACCCATGGCTAGCCAGGGTCCGCAGAATCGCCATCGATCTCGGCGCGCTCCTCGCCCTCTTCCTCACATGGAAAATCGTCCAGCGCGCCCACCTCTGGCTCCGCCGCGAAGTCATCGGCTGATGACTCCACCAGCCATCACCCCCGGAGTGAAAGCTCCCGCTTCACCTCATCCATCGTCGCCACCACATTCATCGAAAGCACCCCGCTCCGCCCTAGGCCCTGTTTGAGAAATCCCCGCAGTCACCGCACGCCCCGAACCAAAGCCGTCCCGGCCTTGTCCTCCGTACCAGCATCCCCCAATCCCAACGGGATTGCGTCTCAGAGCCCAGGGTTGGACTGCGGCACGCAGGCCTACCCTGGGTCTCCCCCACAACACCCGCCAACCCCAAAGGGGTTGCGTCCCTAGCCACATCCGCCCCGCCCTCGCCCCTTCCACTCCAGATTTTTCAAACACGCCCCGGTCTAGTACGCCTTACAGATGGTGTCTTATGCACGAGGGATTTTTCCCGACTCCAAGGCGCAAGCAGGGCGCGAATCAGCATTCGCAACCGGCGGGCAATACAGGAATCGCGCAAAAGACCCGTCCCCAACCCCTCCGCAGTGCGGCTCAATCCTCCTTCCTTCCCACAAAATCAGAAGATACCATCTGCAAAACGGGTCGCACTAACACCCGCACGCCGTAGATCAGCTTCTGCACTGGCTCGCCAACACCCAGCAAGATCACTCCCTCCCATCCCAACCAACCGCAAACACTCCACGCATCGCTCCCGGACATTTTAAGTGGCTACCCCGCAAGGATTCGAACCTTGAATAACTGAACCAAAATCAGATGTGTTACCATTACACCACGGGGCAACGACCCGGCGAACCGGAGGAGAACTTCTTTAAACGGGAGCACCGCCGATGCAAGTGGCCGCTGCGACTTTTTTCGACCGCCCGCTCCCGCACCGCACCCCTCAGCGCTTCCCCTTCTGCGCCGCATTGTTGAACCAGTCGCCCCCAAACGGATTCCCCATCCCCCCGCCCTGCTGCGGCCGACCGCCCCCGCGCTCGTTCCCGCCCCGCGGCCCGCCTCCTCCCGCCGCAGGTGCCCCCACCCCGGGCTTCCGGTCCTTCTTCTCAAAGTCAGGCTTCGTCTTCATCGACAGCGCAATCCGGTTCCGCACCAGATCCACTTCCGTCACCGTCACCTGCACCTGCTGCGCCACCTTCACCACTTCGTTAGGATCCTTGATGAAATGATCCGCCAGCTGGCTCACATGCACCAGCCCGTCCTGGTGCACCCCGATGTCCACAAACGCCCCGAACGCCGTCACGTTCGTCACTATCCCCGGCAGCTTCATCCCCACCGTCAGATCCGACGGCTTCTCCACACCCTCCACAAACGAAAACGTCTCAAACTGCTTCCGCGGATCCCGCCCCGGCCGCGACAGCTCCGTCATGATGTCCTGCAGCGTCGGCAATCCCACCTCCGCACTCACATACCGCTTCAGATCAATCGCCTTCCGCCGCGCTTCATCACGAATCAGCTCCGCCACCGTGCACCCAGCCTCCGCCGCTATCTTCTCCACCAGCGCATACCGCTCCGGGTGCACCGCCGACGCATCCAGAGGATGCGCCGCATCCCGTATCCGCAGAAACCCAGCCGCCTGCTCAAACGCCTTCTCCCCTAACCGCGGCACCTTCTTCAATTCGCTCCGCGTCCGGAACGGCCCATGCTCATTCCGGTACGCCACCACGTTCTCCGCAATCCCACTGTTCAAACCCGCCACATAACTCAGCAGCTGCTTGCTCGCCGTGTTCACTTCCACCCCCACTCCGTTCACGCAGCTCATCACACAGTCGTCCAGCGAATGCTTCAACGCATGCTGCTCCACATCGTGCTGATACTGCCCCACCCCGATGCTCTTCGGATCAATCTTCACCAGCTCAGCCAGCGGATCCATCAATCGCCGCCCGATCGATACCGCTCCCCTCACCGTCACGTCCTCATTCGGAAACTCCTCCCGCGCCACATCACTCGCAGAATAAATCGACGCCCCGCTCTCGTTCACCATCACCACCGTGATCGCCGGCGGCAGCTTCAGCTTCCGGATGAACGCCTCCGTCTCACGCCCCGCCGTCCCGTTCCCGATCGCAATCGCCTCAATTCCATGCCGCTCCACCAGCGTCAGCACCGTCCGCGCCGCCTCCACCACCTGCGCCTGACTCCCCGCCGTCGGATAAATCACATCATGATGCAACAGCTTCCCCTGCGCATCCAGCACCACCGTCTTGCACCCCGTCCGGAACCCCGGATCAATCGCCAGCAGCCGCTTCTGCCCCAGCGGCGCCGCCAGCAGCAGCTCCCGGATGTTGTCCGCAAACACCTTGATCGCTTCCGCATCCGCTCGCTTCTTCGACGCCAGCCGCGACTCCGTCTCCATCGCCGGAAACAACAGCCGCTTGCAACCATCAGCCGCCGCCAGCCCCACCTGATCCGCCGCAGGCCCCCGCCCCTGCACCGCCAGCCGCTTCACCGAATCCAGCGCCCGGTCCTCAGGCACCGTCACCCGCAACATCAGATACCCCTCCTTCTCACCGCGCCGCATCGCCAGCAGTCGGTGACTCGGTACCTTCGTCACCGGCTCGCTCCATTCGAAATAATCCCGGTACTTCGCCGCCTCCGTATCCGCCTCCTTACCCATCAGCACTTTGCTCGTCACCGTCGCCTCCTCCTCATAAATCTTCCGCACCGCCGCTCTCACCCCCGCATCCTCACTGATCCGCTCCGCTAGAATGTCCCGCGCCCCCGCCAGCGCCTCCTCCGCCGTCTTCACCTTCAAATCATCCTCCACATCCACCTTCACATACTTCGCCGCCTCACCTCCCAGATCCACCCCGCTCTGCACCTGCGCCGCCAGCAGCCACTCCGCCAGCGGCTCCAGCCCCTTCTCCTTCGCTATCGTCGCCCGCGTCCGCCGCTTCGGCCGGAATGGCGCAAAAATATCCTCCAGCCGCGCCATCGTCTCCGCCTTCCCAATCTGCACCCGCAGCGCATCCGTCATCAGATTCCTCTCCTCCAGACTCTTCACAATCGCCCCTCGCCGCTGATCCAGCTCCGCTAATTGCAACAACCGGTCCCGCACATTCGTGATCTGCACCTCATCCAGCATCCCCGTCACTTCCTTCCGGTACCGCGCAATGAACGGCACCGTACCCCCGCCAGCCAGCAACTCCGCCGTGGCCGCCACCTGGCCAGGCTTGATCTGCAGTTCAGCGGCAACTTTCGTGAAGACAGCGGTCTCGTTCATCAGGGGGACTGGTCAGGTTGGATTTGGAAAACCCCGCGCTTAACCGCATCAGCCGCCCGATGCAAATGCCGCGCCGCTCCCCACCCCAACTTAAATTCCCACCCCACCCTTGACACCCCCGCACCCTCCCAATCCCCCAGCATCCCCACTCACTGCGGCTTCTGATTCTGATTCTCCACCCACCGCACCGCATACCGCACCAGCTCCGTCCCCGACTTCAAATGCAGCTTGTCCTTTATGTTCGCTCGGTGCGCATCCACCGTCTTCACACTCACCTTCAGATCACCAGCAATCGCCCGCGTCCCCTTCCCCTGCCCGATCATCTGGAAAATCTCAAACTGCCGGTCACTCAGCGCCTCCACAGGATCCTGCGTCGTCGGCCGCCGACCGGAAAAAATCTCCAGAATCTTCCCGGACATCGCCGGACTCACATAAATATCCCCGTTCAGCACCTTCCTCACCGCATCCAACACCCGCCGCGCACCCTCCTGCTTCATGATGTACCCCTGCGCCCCAGCTCGCAGCACCCGCTCCACATACAACCCCTCGTCATGCATCGAGTGCACCAGCAGCGCCGCACTCTTCAAATGCGACCGGATGTCCTTGATCAGCTCCAGCCCGTTCTTCCCAGGCAGCGATATGTCAATGATTACCAAGTCAGGCCGCGACTCAATCACCCCGGTCAAACCGCTCGCCGCATCACTCGCCTCCCCCACCACCTCCATGTCGGGCTCGTGATTGATCAATTGCCCGAGGCCCTGCCGCATGATCGGATGATCATCGACCAGATAGACTCGTTTTTTCGTCATGGCGGAGGGTCTGCAGCGTTCCCGGGCAAGAGTTATTTTCCGTAAACATACCGGAATCATCCCCAGGATGCAACAGTCCCGGAGTTTCCCCGCCGGAAAAATAGGGGGATGCACCATCCCCCATCCGGAGTTTCCAGCTCACTCCGTCAGGGAAACCGGCCCCCGCGGCAACGCCCCCACCGTGCACGACACCGTCACCCCGCTCCCCGGCCCACGCACAATCTCAAGGCTGCCCCCGATAATCCC
>CANHUG010000127.1 GCA_947462995.1 Verrucomicrobiales bacterium
AAACCCGGCCGCCACAAAGTCCGCGATCAGATCACGACCCGGATCCTGCGCCCCCGTCGGCACTCCCCAACCAGCCGCCAGCTCCGCAGGCACCACATAGTCCGCACCGCTCGCCGTCAAGCTGTTCACACGCCCGGAGCCAGGCGACCCAAACGGAATGAACCACTTCCGCCCGCCGCCTAGCAGCACCCGCAGATTGTGCTTCGCAACCGCTTCATCAAGGTACATGTCGCAGATCCCCGTCCCCGCGCCCCGATCCTGCGTGTGCGCAGCAAACGATCCCGGCGTCGCATCCTCCACGTCCGCCGTCGTCACAATCCCCAGCGCTTTGCCTTGCGTCCGCGCCAGATAGTTCCCCATATGCTCCACCCGTGGATTGTCCCACTTGTCCGACGTATCATCAGGAAACACGCCTTCCTGCCCGTTGTTCGACTTGTTGCCATTCGAATAACAGGCCGCTCCTGGCGCAGAATCCGTGATGATCGAATTCAGCGATGGCGTGTTCAGAATCGCCGTCACCGGCAGCGTGTCCATCGCCAGCGGCTCAATCGCCTTGCCCTGCGCAATCCCCTTCGAAACAATCCGCGCCGCAGTACGGTGCGCCAGACTCATCCCGTCTCCAATCAGATAAATCACGTTCTTCGCCTTCCGACCCTGCACGGTCGTCCCGACAATCTCGAAGTTCCCGCTCGACGCCACCGTCAGCCCGTCATCCTGCTGCGCCAGCACCGTCAGGGTATGCGCCCCCACCGCCACGCTGGAATACGCACGCAGCACCACGTTGTAACGGTCTCCACCAATCGACGTCACCGTCGTCGTCCCAGTCACCGCACTCCCGTCCACCGTAAACGCCGCACCAGTAATCACTTTGCCCGCATCCGCCTTCACCGTCGCCTGAAGGTCAAACCGCTGCCCGACCATGAACCGGGAAACATACGGCGGCGTCGCGTCGCCATACGTGAATAAAGCACTCGGCGGATTGAGTCGCGTAACTGCTGGCGCAGCCACGGAATTGCACAGCCCGGCAAGCATGCCGATCATTGTCAGTTGGAGGATTGCTGGTTTCATCGTGTTTTTGTTGTGTTATTCCTGTCTCGTGACGGAAAGTGTTCCCGGAGTCGCCGTCCTAACAGCATTCACCCTCATCCTCTGCAGCGCCACCGGCCGCCGCACCTCCACCAGCGTCCGGCCATCCTCCGCCGTGATCCGCTCCGCATGCAGCCGTACCTGCGACACCCGCCCGTCCTGCTCCTGCCGCGGCCCCAGCTCCAACCGCCCATACACCACCAACTGCTGCCGCACCCAGTCCGGTGCCCGACCCGGCAATACCTCCTGAATCACATGCACCGCATCCGGCGGCAAATCATCCGCCAGCCCATATTCCGCCACGTTCAACACCATCGGATGCTCAGCAAAAAGAAACACCGACGCATCCTCATGCCAGTGCCTCACCATGTAACCCGTCATCCGCACTTTCTTCCCGTCCAGCGCCCGAGCCTCCCCCGTATACTCCAACCCCTTCGGCCCAGCCGGCCGCTTGAAAACCTTCCCGAACTCAAACGCCACATACCCCTCAGCCTCATCCGCCCCAACCATCGTCGGAACCTCCTCCACTCGCTTCACCTCCGCGACCCGCCCGCCCGCTCCCTTCGCCCCGGCCTCCGGCCTCGACAACCACCACGCCATCCCAGCCAGCATCAGCAGGGGCAGAATTCCAGTCAGACTCTTCAATAGCATCGGCAGATTCAGGCGGTTCAGTTCCTTCCACTATGCCCGCCACCACCGCACCACGCTACTTCCGCACCGCAACGTTACCGCCCGCCCCGGTTCTCGTCTCTGTGTCGAAAGCGCAAGAGTTGCCGCCCGCCACTTCCTGACAACTTACGCCGCCCCTCAAACACCCGCATGCACTCCACCACCCTGACAATCATCCCCGCTTTCAATCCCCTGAAGCAGCCACGCCGTCACCGCGACCCGCATCATCCCTAACCCATTCTACGACCCCTGCCCCGCCGCCTGCACCGGAGTCCCGCACGGCAGCGGCATCTGAATCACATTCGACAACTGCCCAGCTCCCGCCACCTCCACACCCGTCACCTGCTTCGCAGCCTTCACCGGCCGCTGCCGCTCCCCAGTCTCCCGACCCTTCTCCTCGGAAACATTATCTACCCTGACCTTCGCCTCTTTCGCCTCCTTAGCCTCAGGATACGGAATCCTCCGGTGCAGGCTCGTCCTCAGGGTCTTCGCAAACGACTCCCGGATCGCATGCAGATCCCGCATCGTCAGCGCACTCTCATCAAGCTGCCCATCCTTCAGCCGCGCCCTCACAATGTCCTCGATCATCACCTCGATCTTCTGCGGCGTCGGCTTCACCAGCGTCCTCGACGCGCTCTCCACAGCATCCGCCAGACTGACAATCGCACTCTCCCGCGTCATCGGCCGCGGCCCCGGATACCGGAACGAACTCTCACTCACCTCAGGAATATCCTCGCTCGACGCACGTCCCTCCGCCACGGCCTGCTTCACCGCCTCCTGCTGCTCCAGCGCCTTCCGGTAAAAGAAATACACCAGCGATGTCCCGTGATGCTGCCGAATCACATCCGTAATCTCCTGATTCAACTTGTACCGGCACGCCAGATCCACCCCGTCCTTCACATGCGCCATCACCACCAGCGCACTCATGCTTGGAGCCAAATCATCATGCGGATTCTCATCCCCGATGTTCTCAATGCAGTACTCAGGCTTCACCAGCTTCCCGATGTCATGAAAATATGAACACACCCGGCACTGCGTCGAATCCGCTCCTACCGCCTCCGCAGCCGCTTCCGCAAGGTTCGCCACCATCAGGCTGTGATGATACGTCCCCGGAGCCTCCATCGTCATCCGCCTCAACAGCGGATGATTCAAATCCGCCAGTTCCAGCCACGACAACGGTGTCGTAATCCGGAACACTCCCTCAAACACCGGCAGCAACCCGCCCACCACCAGCGCCGTCACCAGGGTCGTCGCCATCACCAGCAACGCCTCCGTCCCCACCCCAAGCCACCCCTGATTCACCATCCCGCCCTCCACCCCAACCCTAAGCACCCCCACCGCTCCCGCCGCCACCACCGACGCCACCCCTGTCACCAGCGCCGCTCTCAGCAACTGCCCGCGCTTCCGCAAATGCCTCACCGTTACCATCGCCGTCAACCCGGTCACCATCCCCACTAATACACACTCCGCAGAACCAACCAGCAACCCGCCCCACAAACTCCCGTACAACGCCGCAAACATCCCGTGCCTCCTCCCCAGCAACTGCGTCAGCAGCATCGGCCCCAGCGCCGCAGGCGCCAGCAGCACCCTCAACGCCGCGTCAAACTCCGTCCCCCCCCGAAAATACAGACACGGCACCAGAAACACCAGCATCTGCAAAAGCATCGCCCCGAAGACCAGCATCAGCCGGCTGTTCCGATCCCACGTCCTCCGCAAATTGCACCGCAGATGCACCAGCGCCGCCGCCAACAACACCGCCAGCGCCACACCCCCGTTCGGCCCCCTCAATCCCTCCACCACCAACCTCTCCGGAAACCGCCCGGACAACACCCCAGCCGCCAACCCGAACATCCCAATCATCACCCACCTCACCACCGGACTCCCACGCACCGCTTCACGCCAACCGCTCGTCTTCTCACGGCGCTTGCGCCCGCACGAGTATCCCTGCCGCTTTAGTCGGAGTCGTTTGAAAAAATCGAACATCGAAATTGCCTCCAGCGGTCCGTTTCGCCTTCAGCCAAGCACCCGGCCGCAGTCAACCTGCCACCAGACACAGTCCCCAGCCTAGGAGTCTCCCCGATCCCTTGCAATGGAAATTGTCTCTTCCCTCTTCCCTCCCGAAAATGTAACGTTCCCTCCCCAGCTCGCGTCCGCTCATCATGTGACTCTCGCCCTCGGAATGGCCCCTGACCCAATCGCGCTCCCTCGCCATACCGCCGCGCCACCTCGCCCCATGGAGCCCACCAGCCCGCCAGATGACGACGCCGCCCTCGCCCGCGCCGCTGCCGCAGGCAACCACCCAGCCTTCGCTGACCTCGTCGCCCGACACCAGCGCCGCATCTTCACCATGGCCGCCCGCTACGCACGCAACCACCACGAACTCGAAGACCTCGCCCAGGACATCTTCCTCCGCGCATGGCGCGGGCTCCCCTCATACCAAGCCACCGCACCCTTCTCCCACTGGCTCGCCAAAGTCGCCATCCGCACCTGCTTCGACTTCCTCCGCCGCCACCGCCTCCGCCGCCAGTGCGAGGTCTCCCGCGACGCCCTCCTCCTCGACGGTTCCCTCCCGCCAGAAACACCTCCCAGCCCAGCCGCAGCCTCCGACAACGCCGCCCTCCTCCGCGTCCGCTCCGCACTCGCCAGACTCCACCCCAAAGACCAGCTCATCATCTCCCTCATCGAACTCGACGACCGCCCCGTCAAAGAAGTCGCCTCGCTCACCGGCTGGTCCGAATCCAATGTCAAAGTCCGCGCCTTCCGCGCCCGCGCCCGTCTCCGCTCCATCCTCGAATCCATGCCCCACGGCGATTGATCCCGCCCCGCACCCCATGAACGACGATCAT
Source organism: Verrucomicrobiales bacterium (assembly GCA_947462995.1). GTDB lineage: Bacteria > Verrucomicrobiota > Verrucomicrobiia > Verrucomicrobiales > V1-33 > V1-33. Next base: position 4,602 of record CANHUG010000127.1, read on the forward strand.
CTCTCCCATCTCTTCGCCGCCGCTCGTCGCGCCGAATCCCGCCTCCAATTCCCTCGCTCGGAATTCGCCTTCCCCACCCGTGTCACCGCCCTCGCCGCCGCCGCACGCCCAGACCACTCCCCACTCCTCCGCTTCCGCTGGTGGCTCTCCGCCGCCGCCTCTTCCGCCGCAGTCCTCGGCCTCGTCTCCCTCCTCTCCGCCTCCAGCCGCGAATCCCTCGAACACGAAGAAGCCCTCTCCATCTTCTGGGACTCCGGAGCCACCATCTGGAACGACTCCATCTTCACCCCGCCAACGCCATGAAATGGCTCACCGCCCTCGCCATCGCCTCCGTCTTCCTCATGGGCACCCTCGCCGGTGCCCTCATCGGCATGAAAATCGAACGCGACCGCCTCTACGCCCTCGCCTCACAACCCGCCGACCTCCTCGCCAAATCCACCGCCAAGGCCATCACCAAGGAAGTCAATCTCGACCGCGCCCAGCAGGATAAACTCAACTCCCTCCTCGACGCCGCCAGACCCGCCCTCGAATCCGCAGAAAACTCCCGCCGCGAATCCATCTCCGCCGTCATCACTTCCGTCGGCAAGGACCTCGACCCCATCCTCTCCCCCCCGCAGCGCGAACGCAGCCGATCGCTCTTCGATCGTCTCCGCCGCCGCTTCCTCCCAGGCCCAGTCAGCGTCCCCGTCTCCAGCAAATCCCCCTAACCCCCAACCCCTCACGTCCAGTCCAGCACCACTTTCCCAGCCTCCCCGGACGCCATCGCCGCAAACCCTTCCGCAAACTCCGTATACCCCAGCCGATGCGTGATCACCGGCGTGATATCAAGCCCCGACTGAATCATCGTCGTCATCTTGTACCACGTCTCATACATCTCACGCCCGTAGATCCCCTTGATCGTCAGCATGCTGAAAATCACCTTGTCCCAGTCGATCGAAAACCGCTCCGGAAAAATCCCGAGAATCGCCACCTTCCCGCCGTGACACGCATTCTCAATGATCGTCTCCATCGCCCGCGGCGCTCCTGACATCTCCAGACTCACATCAAACCCCTCCACCATCCCGATCTCCCGCTGCACATCCCCGAGGCTCTCCACACTCACATCCACCGTCCGCGTCGCCCCCATCCGCTTCGCCAGCTCCAGCCTCCGCGGATTCACATCCGTCACCACCACATGCCTCGCCCCCGCATGCCGCACAATCCCCGCCGCCATGCACCCGATCGGCCCAGCCCCCGTAATCAGCACGTCCTCCCCTAGCACATCAAACGACAGCGCCGTGTGCGTCGCATTCCCCAGCGGATCAAAACACGAAATCACTTCCTCCGGAATCCTCCGGTCCGCCAGCCACACATTCGTCATCGGCAACGCCAGATACTCCGCAAACGCCCCCGTCGTGTTCACCCCGATCCCTCGCGTGTGCGCACACAAATGCCGCCGCCCAGCCATGCAGTTCCGGCACCGCCCGCACACCAGATGCCCCTCGCCACTAACCAGATCACCCACCCGGAAATCATGCACGTTGCTCCCAACCTCCACAATCTCCCCGCAGAACTCATGCCCCACCGTCATCGGCACCGGTATCGTCCGCTGCGCCCACGCATCCCACTTGTAAATATGCAGGTCCGTCCCGCATAACGAGGTCTTCCGGATCTTCACCAGCACGTCGTTGATCCCCATCTCCGGCTCAGGTACATCACACAGCCAGAGCCCAGGGGCCGCTTCCTTCTTCACGATTGCTTTCATGCGTGGCTCATTGATTCCGGTTTAGCGGAGAAATGCAACAGGATGCCGGAATTGATTCGCGGATGCCCTCGCCGCCCCACTCAGGCAATCCCTCAGTCCTAATTAATCCTTCACCCTGCGCGATCTTTCTTGCCCCCACATCCCATTTCCGTCAGCCTGACCTCGCCTGCGGCTCCTTCCCCCCAATGCCGAGGACCAACCCCCGCAGGTCCACACTGCCATGGACTCCACACTCAATGACCATCCCGTGATCCTCGCACTCAACAGTCAGCTCGAGCAACTCCGTCGGCGCATCGAATCGCTCGAGGGCCTTATCCGCGAAGACCACGAAAAACTCACCAAACTCGAACACGAGGTCGAACACGATCACGAAGTCATCGACCGCCTCGAACATCCCGGCTCCTCCAGCTACTACACCGGCCGCAAAACCGTCACCGTCGGGCTCTGACCCACCCCGCACACCTCATCGGTGCTGCCTGATAATCTCGAGAAATGGCTCGAGATAACGCTTCGCCTTGCCCTCGCCAATCCCCCTCACCCGCAACCCCTCAGCCATCGTCTGCGGCCTCAATCGTGTCAGAAACTCCAGCGTCTGATTGTTGAAAATCACATACGCCGGCACCCCCTCGCGCGCCGCCATCGCCGACCGGCACTCCCGCAGCTTCCGGTACAACCCTTCGTCAAATCCCACCTCCGCCAGCCTAACCTCCACGCCACCTCCCACACCGCTTCCGCCACTCTCACGCTGCGGCGACACCACGCTCGACGGCCAGTTCAACCGCAGCGATCCCCCGCTCTTCATCATCTGCACCCCCGCCTCCGTCAGCGTCACCATCGGATACTCCCCACCCGACGTCCTCAAATACCCAGCCGACTCCAGCTCCCGGAACAAGGTCAGCACAAACGCCTGCCCCCACTCCTTCAACGCTCCATACGTCGACAACTCGTCCAACCGCGCACTCAGCACGTCCCGCGACCTGCTCCCCGTCAGCATCCCCGCTATCCGCGCCCGCCCGAACCTCCCCTCCCAACCTCCCGCACCCCGCACACTGCACCGCGCCACCCCGCTCAACAGCTTCCGCACCACCGTCAGTTCCTCCGCCGTCGCCTCCCGCGCCCCTAACCGATCACTCCCCGCCCGGCACACATCGCAGTTCCCGCAGTCCGCCGCTCCGCTCTCCCCGAAATACTCAAGGATCCGCCGCTGCCGACACACCCGCGCATCCGCCCACGAAATCATCCGCCGCAGTTTGTCCCGGTCCCTCCGGTCCTTCTCCTCAAGGGCCACCCGGTCCAACTCCAGTTCCCCCGCCTTCACCGCCGGCCGCATCAGCCGCGTCCCCCGGATCCGCTGCCCAGGCACATCAAACCGCTCAATCATCCCGTGCCTCACCAGCACCGAAATCGCACTCCCCACCGCCATCCCGTTCCCGTTCCCTAACCACTCCGACAGCTGCTCGATGCTCGCCATCACCTCGTGCCGCCCGTCCGCTCGGTTCAACAGCACCTGATACAGCGCCTTGATCGTGTCCGCCCCGGGATTGTTCCCATCAATGAAAAACTCCTGCGTCCTCGTGTCCGCATAATTGTACAGCAGTTCACACCACCCAGGCTCCCCGTCCCGACCCGCCCGCCCAGCCTCCTGATAATACGCCTCCAGACTCCCCGGAATCTCAAAGTGCACCACAAACCGCACGTCCGATCGGTCAATCCCCATCCCGAACGCATTCGTCGCCACCGCCACCGCCGCCCGCCGCGAGATGAACTCATCCTGTAGTCGCGCCCGCTCGTCCTCCTTCAATCCCCCGTGATACGCAATCACCTGCACCCCCCAGCCCTCCATCGCCTCCGCCACTTCCTCCACCTTCCCCCGCGTCGCACAATACACCACCCCGGTCCCGTGCTGCTCCACCACTGCCCTCAACCGCTCGTACTTGTCCCTCACCCGCGCACACGCCGTCACATTCAGACTCAGATTCGGCCGCGCAAACCCGCTGATGCACTCCTCGTGATCCGTAAACCCCAGCTGCCTCACAATGTCCGCCCTCACCTCCGGCGTCGCCGTCGCCGTCAATGCCACCACCTGCGGCCGCCCCAGCATCTCAAGGGCCTCCCCTAACCGCTGATAATCCGGCCGGAAATCATGCCCCCACTGCGAAATACAGTGCGCCTCATCCACCGCAAACAACGCAATGTCCGCACTCTTCAGCGCCTCCACAAACGCTCGCTGCCGGAACCGCTCCGGCGCAATGTACACCAGCTTCCACTCCCCGCGCCGCATCGCCGCTATCCGCGCCCGCTGCTCCTCCTGATCAATCGTGCTGTTGATCACCGTCGCCGCCACACCCCGCCTCACCAGCGCATCCACCTGATCCTTCATCAGCGCAATCAATGGACTCACCACCACCGTCACCCCATCCATCAGCAGCGCCGGCAGCTGATAACACAACGACTTCCCTCCACCCGTCGGCATCACCGCCAGCGCATCACGCCCACCCAGCAAGGCCGACACGATCCGGCTCTGTCCGTCCAGAAACCGCCGGTGCCCGAACACCCGCTCAAGCACTTCTAGCGGGTCATGCACCGGATTCTCGTCACTCACAGGCCTTTAAGTCACCGCATCGATCCTAACTCACTCCGCGCCCGATCCCGCGATACGTGAACCCAAGGGCCGCCATCCGCTCCGGATCCAGCAGATTCCTCCCGTCAAACATCAGCGGCGACCTCATCCTCGCCTTCACCGCCGCAAAATCCACCGCCGCAAACTCCGGCCACTCCGTCGCAATCACCACCGCCTCCGCCTCATCCACCGCCTCCAGCGGGCTGTTCGCAAAAATCAGCCGCTCCGCCACCTCCAGATGCCGCGCATTCCCCATCGCCTTCGGATCATACACCGTCACATGCGCCCCCTCCTTCACCAGCGCCTCCACCAGCTCGATCGCCACCGACGACCGGATGTCATCCGTGTTGTTCTTGAACGCCAGCCCCCACACCGCAATCCGCTTGTCCTCCAGCACCCACAGCGCATCCCGGATATGCTTCAGAAACCGCTGCAGCATCTGCCGGTTCACCGCCTGCACTTCCTTCAACAGATGAAACGGCACCCCCAGTTGCTCGCTGATCGCAATGAACGCCGCAATGTCCTTCGGAAAACAGGACCCTCCATAACCAATCCCCGCATTCAGAAAATTACGCC
>CANHUG010000128.1 GCA_947462995.1 Verrucomicrobiales bacterium
AGCAGCCGCAAAATTCGTTTTCTGGCGGATGTCCATCGACTCCCAGTCCGTTTCCGCCTGGATTCGGACGCTCCCTGCCGGCGAGATTCGCACAGCCTGCATTCAAGCAATGCTTGATAGAATGGACAGGGCGGCGGACCCTGCCGCGTACGACGCCTGGGCCGCGGAATTGAAGTAAGGACCGGTCGCGTCTCCCGCGACGCAGCACTCGCCGGTCGCTGCAAAGCACCTGTCGCTCAACACCGCTTCCACCACGCCGCCGGGCCGCTGATTCAGGACCTCGACTGCCTTGTTTGGGACTTCATCCTTCACAGCGAGCACAAGGCGGACCGAATCATTCTGGTGGTGGTATGCCACGTCACCGGAGGCGCTGCGCGACGAAATCGGTGAAGCCGTGGCAGGCATCAATCCAGTGTGCGAGATCCCTGATGAGCTGGGACCTAGCCGAGCGGATGGCCAGGAAGGTGCTGTGAGCATCACAGCTGTCCCTCCGTGGGGAGAACGCCTGCAAGCCACTCCGAACAAGCCCCGGGAACGCTGAGCTCCTGCTTGGCCCCTCTCCCCACAAGCCCCCTCAGAACACGCTCCCTTTTACTATTCACTATTTGCCATTTACTATTCCCCCCCCAGCCCTTCGCGCCTCTCCCCTCAAGGCCCAGCAATCCCAACCAGCCCCCTCCGAACACGCTGCCTTCCAACAAGCCCCCTTTTACTATTTACTATTTACCATTTACTATTTCCAATCCCACCGCCCTCCTCCGCATCTAACACCCCCACGGGCCCCATGCACGTCCCCTCCCTCATCAGCCGGAAACGCGACCGCGGCTCGCTCTCCCCTGACGAAATCAATTGGCTCGTCACCGGACTAACCAACGGCGAGATCCCCGACTACCAGTGGGCCGCCCTCGCCATGGCCATCTGCCTCAATGGCATGTCCGCCACGGAAACATGGGCCCTCACCCGCGCCATGCGCGACAGCGGCGAAGTCCTCGACTGGGGCCCTCCAAACTCCCGCCCTCCCGTCGTCGACAAACACTCCACCGGCGGCATCGGCGACAAAACCTCCCTCGTCCTCGCTCCCCTCCTCGCCGCCGACGGTCTCTGGGTCCCCATGATCTCCGGCCGCGGCCTCGGCATCACCGGCGGCACGCTCGACAAACTCGAAAGCATCCCCGGCTTCCGCATCAATCTCTCCCGCCCCGAAATGGAAGCCCAGATCCATTCCGTCGGCTGCTTCATGGCCGGCCAATCCCCTTCCTTCTGCCCAGCCGACCGCAAACTCTACGCCCTCCGCGACGTCACCGGCACGGTCCCCTCCATCCCGCTCATCACCAGCAGCATCATGAGCAAAAAACTAGCTGAAGGCCTCGACCGTCTCGTCCTCGATGTCAAATTCGGCTCCGGCGCATTCATGAAATCCCGCGAGGACGCCGCCCAGCTCGCCGACGCCCTCGTCGCCGCAGGCAACCTCGGCAACATCTCCATCGCCGCCATCCTCTCCCCCATGGACGAACCCCTCGGCACCTCCGCAGGCAACGCCCTCGAGGTCCGCGAATGCATCGAACTCATGCACGGTCTCGGCCCGCCCGACCTCGAATCCCTCATCCTCGACCTCGCCGCCGCTCTCTCACCAACCCCGCGCGCCACCCACGCCGCCCGGCTCCGCGACGGCACGGTCTGGAATCGCTTCAAAGCCATGGTCGCCGCCCAGTGCCCTCACAAGGACCCCGACCTCCTCGGCATCGGCCGCACGCTCCACGTCGCCCCGGTCATCACCGACCTCCCATCCCCAGGCTCCGGCATCCTCACCCGCGCCGACGCCGCCACCATCGGCCAGGCAGTCCTCGCCCTCGGCGCCGGCCGCTCCCGCGCCGACGACTCCATCGACCCAACCGTCGGCATCGACCACCTCCGTAAAACCGGCACCCCTGTCAAAGCCGGCGACGCTCTCTGCCGCATCCACGCCCGCTCCCAAGCCGACGCCGCCACCGCCGCCTCAACCCTCGCCACCGCCTTTTCCATCGCCTAGCAACTCTTTCACCGCCTCCCGACCCACCGCCATCACCCCCAGAAACCGCTCCGCCGTCTCCCCGTCGTTCAGCGCCAGCGCCCCACTAACGATCCGCTCCGGTCCTTCCTCCGACCTCCCCATCACCACCGGAAACCGCTCACTCCACTTCTCCCCGAACGCCCGCAGGCTCTCATAACCCATCGTCCGCACCGCCCGGTCATGGAAAATCCGCCAGCCCACCACGCTCTCCGCCGCCGCAAACCGCCGCAACTCCAAGGTCACCCTACCCATCGTACACCTCGGGTTGATCTCCACCACCGGCCGCAACCTCAACCTCCCACCCGCCTCCCGGTACATCAGCGCATCCACCCCCAACCACCCGCGGAATTCCGCAGCCTCCACATGCGGCCTCAGCATCGCCGGCAGTTCCTCCGCATAAAACGCCGCCCCGCCTTCCTCCGCCCACGCCCGCGCCCCGCCCTCCGGCAGCAATCGCCCGAACGACCGCCCCGCCACACACGCAATGAACTTTCCACCCCGGTCGCAATGCAGCCGCACCAATCCCTTCAGCCGCGGCAATTCCCCACCCTCGCAATCATAATGCGCCGAATAATCCGCCACCCGCTCCAGCCACGGCTCCACCACCAGCAATCCCTGCTCGCCTAACATCCGATCCGTCCACGCCGCCTCGTGCGCCAGCAGCGCCTCTTCCCTAACCCGAATCATCCCGCGTCCCGCCAGACTGAATGGCGCTTTCAAAACCACTTCCCCGAACCCTCTCGCCCGCCACTCGCCCACCGCCGCCAAAAGTTCCTCCCTCGTCCGCACCACCACCCCAGCCAACGCCGCCGCCTCCGGCCGCGTCCCTCCCATCCCCGCCAGCAATCCCGCCGCGGTCGCTTTAGAATACAACTCCCGCAACGCCTCCGACCACGGCACCGACGGCTCCCTCCTATGCCCTGACATCTCCGCCGCCACCGCCACACTGTCCGCACTCCACCCCCACGGCCGCAACCGCCCCAGCTTCCGCTCCCTCAACAGGCTCCCGGCCGGCAATCTCCCCAGCCCGTCCATCACCACAAACTCCGCAGGCCCGATCCCCGCCGCCTTCAATCGCTGCAAATGCCCCACCGTCGGCATCCGCTGCACCAGCACCACATCATCCTGACAAGCCGCCGCCAGCGGCACCAGATCAAGATCCCTCATCAGCGGCACCACCACCCCATCCTGCCCCGCCGCCCCCGCCCGCCTTTGCAATGCACAAATCTCCGCCCCGGGATTGAACCAGAACACATCCGGTGTCCTTCCCCGGCTCTGAGAAAAAACCTCCAGCGACGCAATGAAACTCTCGTCAAATCCCGCACGACGCCGCCCCTCCGCATTAAACGGCACGGTCCCCCGCGCCCGCCCCGGCCCTAGCGGAAACACCAGCCGCCGCCGCCACGCCTCCCAGTCACTATCGCCTGCCTCCTTCCACTTCCGCAACCATCTCAGACCATACCCCACATGGCTGATCTCATCCTCGTAAATCCGCTCCAGCAGCACCGCCGTCTCCTCATCCCCATGCCCCCGGAACACGCCAGCATAATGCCGCGCATAATCCAGATTCGCCTGCTCGAATGTCAGGCTCAGCCGACTCACATAATCCAGCGGGCTCTCCATCCCACCCACATGCTTCCAGAAAAACCCGTTCACCGGCAGATCCCCGAACGCAAAACCCGCCCGCGCCATCCGCTCCATGTACATCCGCGTGTGCTCCTGCTCATCCCTCAAGGTCTGCACCAATCCCTGCCGGAACGCCCGCGGCGCATCCGGAAACCTCAGCAGCGCCAGCGCCATCAACTCAGTCGCCAGCAACTCATGATTCGCAAAACAATGAAGCAGTACCGCCCTCGGTTCCTCCCGCCCTAACTCCCGCTCCGCAGGCAACTCCGCACGCACCCCGCTCTCCGCCATCCTCAAACCATCCGGCCGACCCGGGCTCTCCGGCGTCCCCACCATCGCCTCCCCTCGCTCCTCATCCGTCAGCTTCCCCTCCGGCCCAGCCAGCTTCTCCTCCAGCGTCGTCCCAAACAACACTCGCTCCGCAAACGTCCGTATCTCCATCCCAACCCACTACCCCATCCATCCCCATCCCGCAACCCCACCACTTCTCCTCAGCCCGCTCCCACCCCCAAAAAATCAGGGCCGTCGCCTCATTCAGCGACGGCCCCGACTCGTTCAATTCTCAGCTTCCCTCAGCCCGCCGACGGAGCGCTCATCCCCTGCGCCGCCACCTGCTGCAGCACCCGCGAAATCTCCTGCACCGTCTCCTGCGTCTGCCGCTGCCAGTCACGCAGCGTCCGCCGCGACAGATCCACCTTGCCAGCCACCGCCTGCTCCACCTCGTGGTAGCTCGCCGTCAGCTTCTCCATCAAATCACTCACCGCCACCGTCGCACGCTGCGCCAGCCCTGGCGCGGAATGTTCCAACGCCGCCAGTTGCTTCTCAGCATGCTTCCGCGCCTCGCGCATCTCCGCCAGCAGAATCTTCCCGTCCGGCACCCGACGCAAATCCCACGTCAAACCAACCTTCGACAACAGCCAGATCGACCACTTCGATGGATCCCATTGCCATGGCTTCACACCATTCCGGTAGTCATGCTGAAACTCATGGTGATAGTTGTGATACCCTTCCCCGAAGGTCAGAAACGCCATGATCGCACTGTCCCGCGCACTGTGACTCGAGGAATACGGCTGACGCCCGATCGTGTGGCACAGCGAATTGATGAAGAACGTGCAGTGCTGAGCCACCACAATCCGCGCCACCCCGGGAATCAGAAACCCGCCCAGCATCCCAATCCATGGATTCATCCCGTGCGCCGCATTCCACCACCAGCCAAGCCCCATCGGCACCAGAATCCCCGCCACAAACCCAATCAGGTGCACCCACCGATACTGCCACATCACCAGCTTGTCCTTCCGCAGATCCGCCACGTTGTCCATCGGCGGCTCCGGATTCAACTTGAACATCAGCCACCCGATGTGCGCCCACATGAACCCCTTCGAAATGTCATACGGATCCCCATCATGGTCCACATGCTTGTGGTGCCGCCGGTGATCCGACGCCCAGTCCAGACACGCATTCTCAAACGCACACGCCCCGAACACCAGCGTGAACAACCGCACCGGCCACGCCGCCTTGAACGACAAATGCGAGAACAACCGGTGATACCCCACCGTGATGCTGCTCATCGTCGCAATAATGTAAAAGAAGAATAGGCCGATCTGGAATCCATCGATCCCGCACTTCCAGATGAAGTACGGCACGGCGGTGACTGATATCAGCGCCGTGGCGATCAGAAAGATGCTGGTGGTCCAATTGACTCGTTCAAACGGGATTCGGTACATCGGTAACAGGTTGGCGTTGCTCGGGGGATTTCAGGAATGGCGGAGTGCTCTCCACACTGGAAAAAACGACAAAACCTCGGGCGTTCTGTCAATCGTTTCCGGGAATGCGGAGGATTCACGTACGCCCGAACCCTCTCCCAGCGCAAGGGCCTTCCTTCCACCCCCACCTTTGCAGGGCCATCACCCGCCCCGCGCCCGGTACAGCCCCGGCCGGATCACCGCTCCCATCTCCACCTCTCGCCCCTCCACCCCCAGAAACGCCGCCAAACCCGGCAGCACCAACTCCGGCGCACGAACCAAATCCCCATACCTCACCCGCAGACACCGAATCCCCCGCACCTCCATCCACGCCATCGCTTCCTCCACCTTCCGCTCAAAAACCCGCGCCAGCACCGCACGGTTCGCCTCACTCACCGCAGGCTTCCCCAATCTCGCCAGCATCGCCGCCTGACTCCCCAGAATCTCCTCCATCTCCCGCTCCATGAACACCACCCGCACCCGCTGCCCATCCCCCACCACCATCTCAGGCAGCGCCGTCAGCAAAGGAGCCACCACCTTCACCACCTTTCCGCGAGCCCCCGCCAGCCAACCCCTGTCCCCATCCTGCAACAACCCCGCCACCCCAGCATGCTCATAATACCCCTGCGGGTTCGACTCGTCCGCCCCGCGCCGCCCATCCGTAAACACCGGAATCCCCGCCGCCTCGCAAACCTGCATCATCAACGACGTCCCCGAACGCGGCAACCCCGACACCACGTGCCACCTCCCGCCCCCCGGCCCGTCCTCGCTCTCCGTCTCGCTCGATTCCATCTCCCCGCAATCCTCCTAACGCTTCACCTCGCTCACCACTTTTCCATCAATGATCACCTTGATGCAGTGACTCGTCGTCTCCAGCGGATCACCGTCATACAACGCCAGATCCGCATCCTTCCCGACCTCCAGCGACCCGATCCGCTCCTTCAAACCTAGCAACTCCGCCGCCCGAATCGTGCACGCCGCCAGCGCCTGCTCCGGTGCCAACCCGTGCGCCGCAGCCATCCCCGCCTCGAACAGCACCACCCGCGTCTTCGGCACATACGCCTCATACCCGGACTGCAAGGCAAACGGAATTCCCGCCTCCTGAAGCTTCGCCGCCGCCCCGAACGTCAGATTCTCCTTGTCCCCAGCCGCCCTCGCCATCGTCGGATGCAGAATCACCGGCACTCCCGCCTTCTTGATCTCCTCCGCCATCATCCACGCATCCGCCCCGCTGTCGATCACTAGCCGAAAACCGAACTCCACACTCAATCTCAACGCCGCCGCAATGTCATGATGGCGGTCCGCCGTCACAATCAACGGCACCTCCCGACGCAGCACCGCACCCATCGCCTCCAGATGCAGATCCCGGTCCGGTTGCTTGTCCGCCTCCGCCTTCGCCACTTTCTCCACATACGCCTTCGCCTTGATCAGATCCGCCCGCAGCATCGCCACCGACTTCCCCCGCGTCCCCGGAGACTTCCCCTCACCCTTCAATGACCCCGACCCCAATGTCGCCGCCACCCCCGCAAACCCATTCAGCACATCCTCCTTCTTCGTCACTGACTCCACATTCGTCTTCAGCACCATCGTCTGCCCCGAAATCAATTCCCCGGGCGCATGCCCCGTGTGAATCGTCGTTACCCCGAACTCCCGCAGCCACTGCACCAGTGGATCCCGCCCGTTGAACGCATCCACCGCCCGCAACTCCGGCTGCATCGGCGCAGAATGCTCAAACTGCTCCTGATCCCGCGAATCCCAGTTCAAAATCCCCGACATCCCCGCCGTGCTCCGCGCATCCACCAGACCAGGCGTCACCACCGCCGCCTCATGCACCGGCCATCCCTCCGGAATCACCACCTCCGACGCCAGCCCAGCCTGCACAATCTTCCCGTCCGCCCCGCACAGCACCACCCCATTCACGATCGGCTTCAAATCGCCCGTCATCAGATGCAAATGCGTCGCCCGCACCGCCATCTGCGCCGGAAGCACCGCCGTCGTGAGAAATAACAAGGGAATCGCTCTCATTTGCTGAAACAACAGGTGGTTGAAATCTCCGTATCCCCCGCCCCGCGACCGCCTTCCGCCATCAATCTGTCCTCCGGCTTCTCCAGATCAAAGACCTTCTTCCCCTCCACCCACGTCTCCTCAACCCGGCTGTAAACCGATAACGGATCCCCCGTCAGCACCGCAAAATCCGCATCCTTCCCAGCCTCCAGCGACCCCGTCCTCCCCTCCAATCCCAGCAACCGCGCCCCCGCCAGCGTCACCGACTCCAGCGCCTTCTCCCGACTCATCCCCCCGCGCACCGCCAACGCCGCACTACGCAGCAGCCACCTCGAATCGGTCACCGGATCGTCCGTATGCACCGCCGTCACCACCCCGCGCTTCTCCAGCTCAGCCCCATTCCGCAAATCAAAATCCCGCGCCTCCAGCTTCCCGCCCGGCGAATCCAGCAGAATAATCGAACACCCAGCCCCCGCCGCAGCAATCTCATCCGCCACTTTCCACGCCTCGGAAACATGGTGCAGCACCACCTTGAACCCGAATTCCTCCCTCAGCCGCAGCACCGACAGAATATCATCCGCCCGGTGTGTGTGATGGTGCACCACCCGCTTCCCCTCCAGCACCTCCACCATCGTCTCCATCCCCAAATCCCGGTCCGGCAGCTTCGCCGCATCCCCGCCCGCCGCCGCCACCTTCTTCTGGTAATCCCGCGCCTTCAGAAAACTCTGCCGCACCAGCGCCGCCGACTTCCCCCGTGTCCCCGGAAACGGCGCACTCCGAATGCTGTTCGTCCCATTCGCCATCTTCAATCCCCCAGCCACACTCCCATCCCCGTTCCGCAACGCCAGTTCCTCAATCGTCCGCCCCTCCCGCAACTTCAAATACACTGTCTGCCCCGACACCAGATGCCCCGACCCAGGCATCACATTCACCGTCGTCAACCCTCCCGCCCGCGCCCGCGGCAACGAGGTCGCCCGCACATCAATCGAATCCAATACCCTCGCCTCCGGCTGAATCGGCCCGCTCATGTCCCCGCCCGATGGCCCACCGATGTGCGAATGCGTGCACACCAACCCCGGAATGATCACTTTCCCGCGGCAGTCAATCACCTCCGCCCCCTCAGGAATCACCACCGTTCCCCGCGCCCCCGCCGCCTTGATCTTCCCATCCTCCACCACCAGCACCCCATCATCTACCGGCGCACTCGCCACCGGATGCAGCCGCGCCCCGTCAAAAACCCTCACCACCGGCTTTCCATCCCCCACCGGCATCCCCCCGGACTCCGTCGTCTCCCCAACCGCCGCCCGCAGCACTGCCACCGCCAGCACCGCCGCCGGAACAAGAAAAACAATCGGTTTCATCCCCGCCACCTTGCCGGGCACTCATCATCCGTCAATCCCTCTGAATTCATTCTCGCCCCCTTGTTTCCGGATTCCTCCTCTTTTACGTAACTACCTAGACGAATTCCTCCGTCCATCACGCCACCATAGCTCCAACTCCTGAAACCATCCCTCATCCCATGATCCGCAAAATCACCGCCACCGCCCTCGCCGGTGCTGCCGCCCTCTCCACCAGCGGCTGTCTCAAATCCGAAAGCAAAACCTCCATCAACAGCGATGGCTCCGGCAAATTCTCCATGACCATGGAAATGAATATCGCCGGGATCATGGGCCTCGTCGGTGCCGCCGCCGGCGGCGGTGCCCCAGCTGACATGCCAAAAGGCCCCGAACCAAAGGAAATGCTCGCCCAGCTCATGCGCGGCATGAACTCCAACGTCGACGTCTGGACCGAAGCCAAGGCCGAAACCACCAAAATGGGAGCCCTCAAGGTCTCCGTCGCAGGCCTCACCAAGGACTGGACCGCCATCGGCGACATGAGCGCCCTCCTCTCCGACTCCGGTCTCGGCGAAGGCTCCCCTCTCCCTGTCCCCACCGACGCCCTCAAAGACTTCAAGTCCGTCCGCGTCTCCAAAGACTCCGCAGGCAATACCGTCATCGCCGTCGCCGG
>CANHUG010000129.1 GCA_947462995.1 Verrucomicrobiales bacterium
AAATTCGAAGGCCGCGTCCACGGCGCCGCCTCCGACCTCGCCGCTCGCCTCGGCATCGACACCGAAATGGCCGAAAACCTCGTCCGCAACGGTCTCGTCAGCCCTGACGTCATCGCCACCGCAGAAGCAGAAGACATCGCCGGCATCCTCGACATCCCCATGGATACCGCCGAAAAAATCCTCGCCAAGGCCCGCGGCCACTGACCCCTCCCCAACTTTCCAACCCTCCCGCGGCTCGTCCGCCCCTCTCAACAGCTCACACCAACGCTCTTCCCGCCCTGCCCGGATCCGCGACGCTACGCATGCCCTCCAAACCAAAACCTTCCAGCGCACGGCCTTCAGACCCGGCCCCGTTCTCCCCGGCTAAGAAAGCCCCAGCTCGTGCTTCCACCCCCGAAACCCCGGATGCACTCCCCAAACCCGTCCGGAAAACCGCGACGGAAATGAAAAGCGCTGCCCTCGACCTCCTCGCTGATAAACCAAAACGCGTCCGCATCAAACCAGGCGACGCAGAAGCCGCTCAAGCCGCCACCCCAACCCCGGCCGCTCCAGCTTCTCCCCCACCCCCAGTCCGCCAGGTCCTCTCCCTCATCGACGGCGACAACAAAATCAAACGCCGCCGCCCGCTCGAGCCGCTCCCAACTGAATCAGCCACGGCCACACACGCCGAACCTGCTCCAGAACCTGAGCCAATCCCAGCTCCCGCCGCCCCAGAATCCTTCGGCGACCCGGACAAAATCATCTCCATCAAACCTCCCATCATCGTCCGCGACCTCGCCGACCGCATGGGCGTCAAGGTCTTCGTCCTCATCAAGGACCTGATGGAACTCGACATCTTCGCAAACCCCTCCATCGCCATCGAAGCCGAAGTCGCGGCCAGAGTCTGCGAAAAACACGGCTTCCACTTCGAACGCGAAAAACGCAAGGAAGGTGGCGGGGTCCACAAAATCGAAGAGATCATCGTCGCACCCCCAGCCCCGGAAAAAGAACTCATCCCGGTCGAACGGCTCGAACCACGCGCCCCCATCATCGCCTTCATGGGCCACGTCGACCACGGCAAAACCAGCCTCATCGACTGCATCCGTAAAGCCAAGGTCGCCGCAGGCGAAGCCGGTGGCATCACCCAGCACATCGGAGCCTACTCCGTCGACCTCGACGGCCGCCGCATCACCATCCTCGATACCCCCGGCCACGCCGCCTTCACCGCCATGCGGGCCCGCGGCGCCCATGTCACCGACATCGTCATCCTCGTCGTCGCCGCCGACGACGGCATCATGCCCCAAACCAAGGAGGCCATCGCCCACGCCAAATCCGCAGGCGTCAAAATCGTCGTCGCCATCAATAAGGCCGACCTCAAAACCGCCAACATCGACCGCGTCAAAACCCAGCTCCAGGAATATGGGCTCATGGCCGAAGACTGGGGCGGCGATACCATCTGCGTCCCCGTCTCCGCTCTCAAAGGCGAAGGCATCGACACGCTCCTCGAAGGCGCTCTCCTCGAAGCAGAAATGATGGAACTCCGCGCAGACCCCAACGCCCCCTGCCGCGCTCTCGTCATCGAATCCCGCATCGAACCAGGTAAAGGCCCCACAGCCACCCTCATCCCGCAAATCGGGACGCTCAAAATCGGCACGCCCTTCATCTGCGGCCAGTTCTCAGGCAAGGTCAAAAGCATGCTCAATGACCGCGGCCAATCCATCAAGGAAGCCGGCCCCGCCACCCCAGTCGAGGTCATCGGCTTCGCTGGCCTCCCCGGCGTCGGCGAGGAACTCATCGAAATGGAAAACGAACGCAGCGCCAAACGCCTCGGCGAAGAACGCTCCGAAGCCGCTCGTCTCGAAAAACTCGGCGGCCCACGACGCGCCTCCCTCGAATCCCTCTTCGCCTCCGCAGAAGACGGTCAGCGCAAGGTCCTCAAACTCATCCTCAAAACCGACGTCCAAGGCTCCCTCGAAGCCCTCGTCGCCCAGCTGCGCGATATCAAATCCGATAAGGTCAGCCTCAACTTCGTCCTCGCAGGCGTCGGCCCGATCTCCGAAAACGATGTCCTCCTCGCCTCCGCCGCAGACGCCGTCGTCATCGGCTTCGGCGTCAAACTCGAGGGCAAAGCCGTCAAAACCGCCAAAGCGGAAGGCATCCAGGTCAAGCTCTACTCCATCATCTACGAACTCATCGATCAGGTCAAAGAAGCCATGCTCGGCCTCCTCGACCCGGAAACCCGCGAGAAGGTCATCGGCCACGCCCAAGTCAAACAGGTCTTCAAAATCCAGCGCGGCCGCGTCGGCGGTTGCGTCGTCACAGACGGCCGTATCTCCCGCACCGCCCGCGCCCGCGTCCTCCGCGGCCGCCAGGCCGTCTACGACGGTGGCTTCCAGACGCTCCGCCGCTTCCAGGACGATGTCCAGGAGGTCCGCAATGGCCTCGAATGCGGGATCCGCCTCGGCGACTTCAACGAATACGAACCCGGCGACGTCATCGAGTGCTACGAACTCGAAAAGATCGCCCAGTCTCTCTGATCCTTCTCTGATCCCACCTCGGCAGCTCCGGCTGCGGACAGCTCCCGCCGTCCGCTTCCCTCACCGCCCCCTCGTGCCACCGCTATGAAGAACCGCCAAGTCCGCGTGCGCGAGCTCCTCCAGCGCGAGCTGGGGGCCATGATCGCTCGAGACCACGCCTTCCCAGACGTCCTCGTCACCATCAACGACGTCGAACTCACCCCGGACCTCAAACACGGTAAGGTCTTCGTCGGCGTCATCGGCCCCGAACACAAAGCCCAGCACGTCGTCGATACCCTCAACCAGCGTCACGGCGAATACCAGACCCGCATCAGCCGCCGCGTCGTCCTCAAACACACGCCGCGTCTCAACTTCCACCTCGATACCAGCGTCGAACGCGGTGTCCGCGTCACCGGCATCATGGAAACCATCGACCGACAGCTCGCAGAAGCCGCCGCCCTCGAAGCCGCCACCGAGCCCCAGGATCCGGATAAGGCGCAGCCACCAGCCGCCGAGTGAAGCCCCCCGAGCTTCCCTCCCCCGGCTCCCCCCACCACGCCATGTCCCTGCGTACCAACACTTCCCTCGACGCCATCACCGCGGCCTGCCACGCCGCCTCGACCTGCGCCGTCCTCTCCCACTTCCGACCAGACGGTGACGCCCTCGGCTCCACCCTCGCCGTCGGCATGGCCCTCGAAGCCCTCGGCAAAAAGGTCATCTTCCTCAACGAAGACCCAGTCCCCTCCACTCTCGCCTTCCTCCCAGGAGCCGACCGCATCCGCCAACCCGGCTCCGACCCCATCGACGTCGATCTCGTCATCGCCCTCGACTGCGCCACCTCCGAACGTCTCGGCGCAAACTGCCGCGCCGCCCTCGCCTCCGCCCCTCAGTGGATCAATATCGACCACCACCGCTCCAACGAGGACTACGGTAACTGGCACTACATCGACTCCTCATCCCCAGCCACCGGCGAAATCGTCTACCTCTGGCTCTCCTCCTGCGGGCTCCCCATCACGAAGGCCATCGCAGAAAACCTCTACGTCGCCATCAGCACCGACACCGGCTCGTTCCAGTACCAGGGAACCACCGCCCGTACCTACGAAATCGCCGCCGCCCTCGTCCGCCTCGGCGTCGACGTCGCCACCCTCAACCGCGCCACCTACGAAAACTTCCCGCGCCGTCGCGTCGAACTCCTCCGCGGGCTCTTCCAATCCATGGAAATCACCCACGAGGGCCGCGTCGCCTCGTGGGCCATGACCCGCGATATCATGGCCGCCTCCGGCGCCCTCCCCGAAGACTCCGAAGGCCTCATCGACCACCTCCGCGCCATCGAAGGCGTCATCGTCGCCGCCGCCTTCGAAGAACTCCCCGGCCCCGAAGGCAAAATCCGCCTCAGCCTCCGCTCCAAATCCCCTCAACTCGACGTCGGCCGCGTCTGCGCCCACTTCGGCGGCGGCGGCCACATGCTCGCCGCAGGCGCTCGCCTCACCGGCCCCCTCTCCAATGCCAGACAACGTGTATTCGAAGCCCTTGATGAAGCACTCGCTGCCTCCTAAAGCCCGTCCCCCGGAAACGGAAATCGACGGCGTCCTCCTCATCGATAAAGGTCAGGACATGACCTCTCACGATGTCGTCGCCGTCGCTCGCCGCCGTCTCAATACCAGAAAAATCGGCCACTGCGGGACTCTCGACCCCATGGCCACGGGCCTCCTCATCCTCGTCGTCGGCAAAGCCACCCGCATCCAGGACCTCCTCATGTCCGAAGAAAAGGAATACGAAGGCACTCTCCGCCTCGGCTCGTCCACTTCCACTCAGGACTCGGAAGGCGAAACCCTCGAAACCCGCCCCGTCCCCGAGCTCTCCCCCACCCAGATCTCCGACGCCTTCTCCCACTACCGCGGCGACTTCTATCAGATGCCGCCCATGGTCAGCGCCATCAAAAAAGACGGGGTACCTCTCTACAAACTCGCCCGCAAAGGCATGGTCGTCGAACGCGAACCACGCCTCGTCACCGTCTTCCACCACCAGATCAAAAACATCGCCCTCCCGGACATCGACTTCCGCGTCGTCTGCAGCAAAGGCTTCTACGTCCGTACCTACTGCCACGACATCGGCGAACGTCTCGGCACCCTCGGCCACATGGCCGCTCTCCGCCGCACCCGCAGCGGCAACTTCTCCGTCAACGGCACCCTCACATTCCAGGAACTCAAGGAAGCCCCCGCCCAGGACATCCTCGCCAAGGTCCTCTCCCTCCGCGACGTCAGCCGTCTCCGCGGAGCCTGACCCTAACGCAACCCACCGTCTGCCGCCATGAAGTCCCTGCACTCCATCGCAGACCTCGCAACCCTGCCCGGCCCGCTCCACCTCGCCGCAGGCTTCTTCGACGGCGTCCATCTCGGCCATCAGGAGGTCCTCCGCTCCGCGCGACACGCCGCCGATGCCTCCGGCGGTTCCGCCGCGGTCCTCACGTTCGACCGCCACCCCGCCACCATCATCCGCCCGGCCGCCGCACCCCGCCTCCTCACCTCCACTCGCCACCGCACGCTCATCATGGAGCGTCTCGGAGCAGCCGCCGTCCTCGTCCTCCCCTTCAACGAATCCCTCGCCGCCCTCCCGCCCGAAGACTTCATCGGCCAGATCGTCCGCAGCGCCCGCCCCCTCGGCAGCATCTCCGCAGGCACCGACTGGGCCTTCGGCCACGCCCGCGCCGGCAACATGTCCTCCCTCGCCGCCATGGGCAAGGCCGCCGGCTTCGCCGTCCACGCCGTCCCCCCAGTCATCATCGACGGCGAACCCGTCAGCAGTACCCGCGTCCGTCTCGCCGTCGAAGCCGGCGACTTCACCACCGCCGCCTCCCTCCTCGGCCGCTCCTACTCCATCCTCGGCGATGTCATCCTCGGCCGACAACTCGGCCGGAAACTCGGCTTCCCCACCGCCAACCTCGCCCTCGAATCCGAACAATTCCCCCCGTCCGGCGTCTACGCCGTCCACGTCGTCCTCGACTCCAAAATCCTCCCAGGCGTCGCCAACCTCGGCTTCCGCCCCACCGTCGACCTCACCGCCTCCACCCGCCACTTCGAAGTCCACCTCCTCGACTTCTCCGGCGACCTCTACGGCCGCACCCTCGACGTCCGCTTCATCTCCCGCATCCGCGACGAGGTCCGCTTCGATTCCCTCGACGCCCTCAAATCCCAGATCCACCTCGACGCCCACCGCGCCCGCTCCATCCTAGCCGCCCTCTGAGCCCCTCCGCAGGACCTCCCACCCCCTGCCCCTTCGCGCCGCCTCCCCAACGTGACACAGGCATTCCTGCCTGTCACCTCTCCCGCCAGAGCCTCCCCCAAAGTGGCACGGGCATCCTGCCTGTGACCTCTCACCTCCGATCCGAAGAGGTCTGTCTCTCTGTCCACATCCCGTGTCCCAACGGGACACCGTATACCAGCCCAGAGCACCGCTCTGGGTCCGAAGAGCAACGCTCTGGGTCCGAAGAGCAACGCTCTGGGTCCGAAGAGCAACGCTCTGGGTCCGAAGAGCAACGCTCTGGGTTCGAAGAGCAACGCTCTGGGTAACCTCAAGGCCTCCGAAACCGGTAAAACTGCCGCGCCTCCGCACCAATCACCGGCGCCGGACTGCTCAAATCAGGCCGCGCCGTCCAACTCCCCAAGGTCCCGGAACTCTCCAGGGTCCACGCCGCATCCGTCCAGTAAATCCACGGCTCGCCCCCAATCTCACCTACCCCCCAGCGCCCCGTCGACGGTGCCGTGAACGACGCCGCCAACGCCCCGTCCACCGAACAATCACTCGAATCCACCGTGTTCTGATGCACTTCAATCGCTAGCACATTCAACTCCGGAGCCGCCCGCAGTACCGGCAACTGCCCCCCGCTCAACGTCACCGCATCATACGCCCGCTCGTTCGCCCCGTTCCCCTGGAACCGGCTCGATAGCTGATTGTAGAAAATCGCCCCGCCCACATTCGTCCCGGGATCCAATCCCCACGAAATCGGACTCACCCGCACCCCGTTCAAATACACCGCCGCCCCATCGTCCGCCATGCACTCCACCTTCAGCGTCTGAATCTGTGCAGGATCCTCCACAGTAAACGTCCGCCGCGCATACACCGTCACCGGCCGCTCCGTAATCGTCGTCCCGAACGTCAGCAACGCTCCCGTCGCCCCGATCGATCCCCACCCCATCGGCGCCATCCGCGCCTTGTACCAAGTCGCCGACTCCACAAACTCAGGATGCGTCCACGCCCGACTCGCCCCATCCGCCGCTGGCCACGGCGTCGCACTCGTCCACCCTCCCGGCGTCACCGCCGCATGATAACTCCACCCACCCGCACTCTTCCCTACTAACACCAGATCCGCCGGAGGCGGCCCCGACGGCGGAAAATACAGCAGCGGCGCTCCCGTCACCTCCCCATTCACCGGATCCTCCAGCGTCACCACAATCACCCCGTGCGGATTCGGCACCGGCAATGCCACCGCAAACGTCTTCAGCGTCTCCCCAGCCACCCAGTTCACCGTCCCCGACGCAATCGCCGTCTCCTCCTCCGCCTCCACCTCCGCACGCCCCGCCACCCGCCACTTCACCGCCACCGCCCGCGATGAAAACGTACTCAGCCGCACCGTGAACGCCGCCGGCCACGCCGCCGTCGTCTCCTGACGCTTCGCCACCGGAAAATCAATCCCCACCGCAGACCCCGGCACCGGCATGAATACCGCCAGCTCGCCCCCTTCACTAGCCGGATCCCACAACGCATTCCCGCTGTCCTCCGCACCATTCTGCGCCGCCAGATCCGCACTCCGCGTCACCCGGCTGTCCACCATCGTAAACCGCTCATTCGACGCCGTCCACCGGCTGAAATCCATCGCCCAGGCATCCCGGAAATAATTGTACAGCAACAACGACCCGTTACTCGTGATGTTCCCGAGATACTGGCTAGTCCCCGACCCGCTCGTCCCGGAATTGTTCCCGTAATTATCCCCGAACCTCGCCCCCACCATGTTCCCGATCAGCGCACAATGGCTCACCAGCGATCGCGGCCCGCCATAACCACACTCCATCCCCTGCCCGCAATTGAAATGCACGCCGTCATAACTCCGCGGCACCCGGTCCACCCCGGAATTCGAAATCGCCTCGTGCACCGAATTCTCAAACCAGCACCCGTAGAAATTCACCGTCCCCGCCCCGTCAGCTCCCGTATCCACGCCGTCATCCTTCGTCCACCCCACCACCGTCTTCCTCAAATTGAAAGTCCGCCCCGACGGCACCAGATACAACCCGTCATTGTCCGCATCCAGAAACGCATCCGAATCCACATCCGTCCCCGGATCCGTCATCTCCAGAAACGCACACGAATCCATCTCCAGCGCCGGACATCCCTCCTGCTCCCCGCCCGTGATGCACCGCTGCGCTAGCACCCGCGTGAATAACAGCGACCCTCCCTTCGCCGCAAACGCCGCACCCCGCGTCTGACTCAACCCTGTCGGCCCCACCAGCGCTACATCCGTTAGGCTGCACACCGCCCCAGCCGCAACCGCCACACAAGGCTCCTGGCTCCGGTGCGTCGGAAAATCCTTCGCCGGTTCCCCAGCCGGTGCCGTCCCGAACCAGTTCTGATTCGCCCCCCAGCAGCAGAAAATCGCCCCGCTCGCCGTCAGCTTCGCCACATTCGCTCCCGATTGCGGCTGCAGCCAGAACCCTCCCCACAACGCACTCGTGCTGTCAGGCGCAAACACCACCGGCGCACTCACCGTCCCGTTGATCTTCACCTCCCCACCCGGCCGCACCCAGAACTCCACCCCCGGCGCACACCGCACCACCGTCCCCGCCCCGATCGTCACCGTCGCCCCAGCCGCCACAGTCACCGTCCCCGTCACATGAATCCGCGCATTGCTCCCCCAGTCCTGACTCGACGCAATCGACCCGCTCCGCACCGTCCACGCCGTCGTCGGCTCATAACTCACCGGCACTTCCGACTCCAACCCATTCACGGCCCCATCAAAACTCACGCCTCCCGCCACCGTCGCCCCCGGCAGGATCGTCGAACCCCAACCGCGACGCACTAACACCGGATTCGCCGGATAATTCCCCGCCCTCACCACCCCGTTCAGAAACAAAGGATCCCCCGCCGCCGCCCCAGCACTCTCACCCTTCGTCAATCGCGCCACCACCGGCACTGGAAGCCCCAATGGATAAACCGCCGGTGCCATCACCGTCAGCCGCTGCCCCGCAAACGCCGTCGGCGCATCCATCACCAACCGCCACGGCCTCATCGTCGGAATCCCGTCCTCCGTGCTGCTCCGCTCCGGATTCCTCACAATAAACGCATACGTCTGCGTCTGCGGCGTCAGCGCCGGATCCGTCACCACCAGCTCATGATAACCAATCGCCGTCACCGGCGTCGCCACCCCCAGCGGAAACGCCGCCCCATCCAGAAACGCCGACGTCCCCGTCGCCGTAATCGTCACACTCGTCGCCGTGCGCGACCGATGCAGCGTCGTCGGCGTCACCGCCGCTCGCGACAACGTCGCACTCAACAGCAGCAACTGAAGGATTCGGAATGGCTTCATGAGGATCATCGGGGTTCCCACCAAACTATCCACCTCCCCGTCGCTGTCATCCGAAGGAAATGCCACACGCCCTCCCCCCGCCAGCCTACCGTCCCCCCCTCGGCACCATCACCCGAACCATCTCCAACCGCTCCGCTCCCCCCGCCCGCTCGCCGTCCACCAGCACCTGCAAGCCCGCCCCTCGCCCGTATCGCTTCCCGTCCCGATCCCAAATCACCGTCACC
>CANHUG010000130.1 GCA_947462995.1 Verrucomicrobiales bacterium
CCGCTCCGCGGTAAACTCATCAATGTCGAAAAAGCACGTCTCGACAAGGCCCTCGAAAACAAGGAAATCCAAACCATGATCACCGCCATCGGCGCCGGCATCGGCACCGGCGAAGGCGAGGGCACGTTCAATATCGGCAAGGTCCGCTACCACAAAATCGTCATCATGACGGACGCCGATGTCGACGGCTCCCACATCCGCACGCTCCTCCTCACGTTCTTCTGCCGCCAGATGTCAGAACTCGTCAAACGCGGCTACGTCTACATCGCCCAACCCCCGCTCTACCGCATCACCCGCAAAAAACGCGAGGAATACATCCAGGACGACAGCGAACTGAACCGCATCCTCATCGACCTCGGCGCAGAAGAAGTCGCCCTCAAAAACCTCGCCTCCGGCGCCGTCATCAGCGCCCAGCACCTCCGCGAAATCCTCGAACTCCTCGCCAGACTCGACCGCTTCGTCGATGTCATCCAACGCAACGGCGGCAACTTCGAGCAATACCTCGCCGCCCGCGAACCCGAAACCCAGCGTCTCCCCGCCTACATGGTCAAGGTCCGCAGCGGTAACGAGGAAACCATGGCCTACTGTCTCGACGAGGTCGCCCTCCGCTCCTTCGCCGAAGCCAACCCGGACCTCCGGCTCTTCGCCGACATCTCCCACTCCGCAGACACGTCGCGCTCCGACGCCGGTCTCCCCCAGCGCCGCGCCCGTCTCTACGAAATCCACGAGTCCCGCTCCATTAGCAAAATCCTCATCCAGCTCGGCGAAAAAGGACTCCCCCTCAACCAGTTCTCCGCTCAGGATAAACCGCTCTTCGAACTCCTCGAAAACGACGGCCGTCAGCACCCGCTCTTCGCCGTCCCCGAAATCCTCCAGCGCGTCCTCGAAATCGGCCGCCGCGGTCTCGAAATCTACCGATTCAAGGGCCTCGGTGAAATGAACGCCAAACAACTCTACGACACCACCATGGACCCGAAACGCCGCAAGCTCCTTCAGGTCAAATTCAATGAGGAAAACATGGTCGAAGCCGACCGCATGTTCACCATCCTCATGGGCGATGTCGTCGAACCTCGCCGCGCCTTCATCGAAGACAACGCCCTCAACGTCCGTAACCTCGACGTCTGACACTCCCGCTCCCCCATGCCCGCCATCCCTCAACTCCGCCGGGTCAATGTCCGCACGCCGGAAGTCATGCAGCTCGTCCAGGCTGAGGTCGAAGTCCACTACCGCAGCCGCATCGTCGACGCTCTCCGCGCCGCCGGCGGCACCCTCACCATCGCCAATACCACCATCCGCCTAGCCAAACAATTCGGCTTCTGCTACGGCGTCGAACGCGCCATCGACCTCGCCTACGCCGCACGCAAGGTCTTCGCCGGCCGCAATCTCTTCCTCCTCGGCGAAATCATCCACAACCCGGAGGTCAATCGCCAGCTCCGCGAAATGGACATCCGCTTCCTCGCCAGCAGGCCATCCGACGACGAACTCAAAGCCCTCAACCCAGACGATGTCGTCATCGTCCCAGCCTTCGGCGCTGAAACCGCCGTCATGCAGCAGATCGCAGAACGCGGCTGCGCCACCATCGACACCACCTGCGGCGATGTCATGTCCGTCTGGCGCAGGGTCCGCGACTACGCCAAACGCGACTTCACGTCCATCATCCACGGCAAATCCACCCACGAGGAAACCCGCGCCACCGCCTCTCGCGCCCTCGGCGACGCCGGCGGCGGCCACTACCTCGTCATCCTCACCCTCGACGACTGCGACGCCGTCACCCAGTACATCGCTGGCCTCGGCAACCGCGACGCCTTCCTCGCACGCTTCGCCGGAAGCGTCAGCGACGGCTTCGACCCCGATACCCACCTCCTCCGCATCGGGGTCGCCAACCAGACCACCATGCTCAAAAGCGAAACCGAGGAAATCCAGCGCCGTCTCCGCGCCGCCATCGAAACCCGCGACGGCTCCGCTGACAATTTCCTCGTCTTCGACACCATCTGCGGAGCCACTCAGGAACGCCAGGACGCGCTCTTCGACATGCTCAACGACCCCATGGACCTCATGCTCGTCGTCGGCGGCTACAACAGCTCCAATACCACCCACCTCGTCGAAATCGCAGAACAACAGCTCCCCACGTTCTTCATCCGCAACGCCAGCTGTCTCGAATCCCTCGAACAAATCATCCACTTCGACCTCCACCAAAAGGCCGAACACTCGTCCTACACCGATAAACTCAAGGGCCATGGCCCAGTCACCGTCGGCATCACCGCCGGCGCGTCCTGCCCCAATAACCTCATCGAGGAAACCATCGTCCGCGTCTTCGCCCTCCGCGGCATCTCCCGCAACGACCTCGAAGCCGCCATCCCCGCCCCGCCCCCGGCCGACGCCGCCTGACCCGCCGTCACCGCACACCCCCGAGCAGGCCGTCCCGCACTTGTCCTCCGTACCAGCCAACGGCCCAAAGGGCCCAAAGAACTAAGCCCAGGGACGCAGGCCCTGGGATCCACACGATTCCAATTCTCTGCGCCCCAACTGGGCGCAAGAACTCACGCCCCAACAAACCCCAGGAACTCAGCCGCCCCTCGCCTCCCTCACTCGGCCTCCAGCTCGCCAGCCACGCCGTGGCTCCTGAACTCCGGCGCATACAGGCTCTCCACCGTCGCCAGCCCGCTCCCGCTGCGCCCACGCAGCTGCACCCGCACGCTGTATTCAAACACATGCACGCCCTTCGGCAGACTCTCGATGAAGTAATGCACCGCCGTATCACGCGTGCTCTCGTAATACCCCACGCCCCCCTGCTCCCTCCACCCTGACAACACTCCCGTCGGCTCGCAACTCGACGGCCGCTCGTCCTTCAGGTGCACAAACTCCAACTCCCGGTCACTCCGCACCTCCATCCGCACCACCACTTCATCCCCCACCCGAACTTTCCCCTCCACCGGCCGCAACTCCGGCCCTTTCTCCCCCGCCACACGCACCAGCAGGCGCTTCGTCACCGTCAGCGGCCCACCCGCCGCCGCCGTCACTTTCCCCGCCTCTTCCAAATAAGTCCAGTGCACCGCCCCCCACGCATTCCCTGCCGCCGTCTGGCTCATCGTCACCCGCGCACTCTCCGCCGTAATCTCCGCCGCCGGAATCCTCACCCGGAAATACCCGCTCCCAGCCTCCCGCTTCTCAGGCTCAATCTCCCGCGACCCCACCCGCACCTTCGCCGTCCCGCCCCCGCTCCAACCAGCCTTCCCACCACCCATCACCGCATGCACCGCATCCGCTGTCGCCTTCGTCGTCGGCCACGACTGCGTCCGCTTCTGCCCTAACAGCCACTGCACGCACTCCCCAGCCCGCTCCTCATCCCCGCCAATCTCCCGGAACGCCTCCACCATCATCGCCTGGGTCTCCACCGGAGCTTCCTCCCATCGCCACAACTCCCGCTTCTCCGCCCAGTAACGCCCCGTCTCCTCTCGGTACACCGACCGCTCCCGCAAACTCGCCAGCACCCGCCCCGCCCCCTCCGCATCACCAAACCGCTTCAGCCCCAACGCCGCCTGCGCCTGCACCATCCGCGGCTTCTTCATCCACTTCGTCCGCGCCTGCCCCAGATAATATCCTAGCGCTTTTTCACTCTTCCCCGCCACCGGCCTCCCCTCCGCCAGCGCACCCCGCCCGTACAACCACAACGCCACCAGATCCGTCAACCGGTCCCCCTTCTCCTTCCGGTCCGCCCGCACCGCCTCACGATGCTCCCGCACCAGCCACTTGTCAGCCCATTCCACCGCCTCATCAATCATCTTGCTCTCAACCTTAATCCCCAGCCGCTCCAGCTTCCCGAACCCCGCCAGCACATAAAGCGTGATCCGCTCATTCGTCGTCCCGCCCGCAAACCACGGCCACGACCCATCCTCCAATTGCAACTCATCCAGCTTCGCCAGCACCCGCGCCGTCTCCGCATCCAATCTCGACGCATCAAACAGAATCCCCGCATTCCGCCGCTGCTCGCTCTCCTTCCCAGCCTCCCGCAACCACGGGGTCTCCTCCATCATCACCGTCTTCAAATCCCCGTTCTTCAACAACGGGCTCTCCAGCGCGTCCACCTGCACGTCCCGCCACACATCAAACACCCGCCGGACCTCCGGATCACTCAACGCCAGATGCCGCGCCAGCACATTCGCATAGTAACGGTTGAAGGTCTGCTCCGCACACTCATGCGGAAACTCCATCAGGTACGGCAACGCCATCACCGCCGCCCACGCCGGCCGACTCGTCAGCTCCACACTCAATCCCTGATGCCGCAAGGTCTCCGACCCACCAGCCGCCCCTAGCTTCTCAAACACATACTGCTTCTCGCCCACCCGCCCCATCGCCAGCGGCAGGCTCTCCGTCACCAGCACCCGCTTCGACAACACCGGCAGCCATCCTTCCTCCCCATCACTCACCTCCGCCGTCCCCGCCACCGCCTTCCACGTCAGAAATCCCTGCCCGTCCGGCACCCGCACCCGCCACGCCACACTCCGCGATTCCTTCGCAGGCACCACAAACGTCTGCTCCGGCACCGTCAATCCTAACGCTGCATCCGCCGGCGCGCCGCTCTCCCCGTCCGCAAAACTCAATCGCGCCGTCCCCGTCTGCTCCCGGTCACTCTGATTCGTCACCTTCACCGCCATCTCCACTTCATCCCCCTCACGCAAAAACCGCGGCGGATTCGCCTGCACCATCAGATCCCTCGCCGTCACCGTCTCCCCACTCACCCAGCCCGACCGCAGCCTCCGGTCATGCGCAAACCCTAGAAAACGCCACGCCGTCACCGCCTCCGGCATCGTAAACGTCAGCTTCACCGTCCCATCCGCCCCACTCATCACCACCGGCTGGAAAAATGCCGTCTCCTGAAAATTCTTCCGCGCCGTAATCCCCTCCACCTGCCCGCCACCGCCCCTAGCTGCTTCCTCTCCGCCCTCCGCCTCAGCCGCCGGACTCACATACGCCCCTCCCATCGCCATCCCCTCCCGCGCCTTCGCCATCACCGGAGCCGGTGCCGCCAGCAACCCGTCCACCGCATCCCTCGAAATCGCATCGCTCCCGAACCGCAACCCTCTCGTCACCGGCGACTTTGCCGCAGACATCAACCTCTCCTCGAACCCGAACTCTCCCGTCACCCCCCACCGTCGTCTCCAGCTCCGCTCAGTCTCCTTCTCGGGACTCCAATCATCCACTAACGTCTCCATCTCCTCAAACCCATGCCTCATCCCCATCGGCCCCGCCTCCGGCTCCCTCCGAAACCCGTCAAACGCCTCCACCCATCGATGCTCCTTCATGCTGTCCAGCGACGCATCGTACAGCACCGCCGCCATCTCCACCGCCGCACGTTCAGCCCCAGCCCCGCCAATTGTCAGGCTCCACGTGTCCGTCGCCCCAGGCATCAGCTTCGACGTCAGATGCTCCCACTTCACCACCAGTTCCTTGTTCCGCCACGGCACCCGCACCGGAATCACCTCCGATACCATCCGCCGTTCCCTCACCTGACTGATCCTCACATTCAATCCGCCCCGGTGCGCCTCCGTAATCCGATACCGAATCCCCTGCTGGCTCCGCGCCGGATCCGTCCAGAACCGCTCCACCACTTCCCCACGATGCTCAATCTCCACCAGCGCCCGCACCCGGTCATAACCTGATCCCCACAACGCCCGCAATTCCTCTCCAGGCTGTAATTCCCAACTCGGAGCCCCGCGCCAGTAAGGCACCCGAACCCCGAATCTCTCCGCCCCGGGATCCACCACCACCACATCCGCCTCCGCTCGCACTTCCTTCCCGAACCGGTCATTCCCTCCATAAACCACCCGGTACGCCCCCGGCCCTAACTTCACCCGCACCGTCGTCTCCCCGCGCCCATCCGTCACCGCATCCCGCCGCACCACCCGCTCGCCCCGCGCCCATCCCTCCATTCCTGACTCCTCCTCGCCACTCTCCCCCGACAACCGCGGCCGCACCACCCGCTCCGGCATCACTAGCCGGAAAACCTCCACTTCCCCCTTCGCCGCCAGCGGCTCGCCATCAAGGCTCCGCGTCGTCACCCGCACCGCCACCGGTTCACCCCCCGTCTGCCACGCCCCCATCTCCAACCCAGCCTGCATCGCCCGCTCCCCCACCCGCACACTAACCTCCGCACTCCGCGTCTCCCCGGCCCCATCTGTCACATCCGCCGTCACTTCATACCGAAACCACGCGTCGCCCCCATCCCGCTCCATCTCCCCAGGCACCGCCACAAAACGCACCGCCACACTCCCATCCACCCCCGTCACCGTCTCCCCACGCCCCACTTCCTCCGAACCGCTCCCCTCACCCCGCCGCACCACCCGCGACACCCACGGTGCCCACTCCACCTCGCGCCTCACCCGCCACACCACTTTCGCCCCGTCCACCGCCGCCCCGCTGTACCCAGTCGCCTTCACTTTCACCTCCACTTCCCCACCCAATCTCGCCCCCGCCTCAGGCATCCCCACCTCCACCCGGAACTTCGGCCGCTTGTACTCCTCCACCTGCACCGTCACCGAACCCGCCCCGTCCCCTAACGTCATCTCCCCGGTCACGCCCTGCCGCGGGGCCGTCACACTCCCGCTGAACGACCCGAACGCATTGCTCTCCACCGTCACCTTCGCCACCTCACGCTCATTCGCATCCCGCAGCACCACCTCCCGCTTCACCCCCGCCAGCACCCCATACTCCCCTCGCGCCGCATCACGCCGCGCGTGGATCCCCTTGAACTGTATCGTCTGCCCCGGCCGGTAAATCGCCCGATCCGTGAAGAAATACGTCTTCACCTTCTCCACCTCCACCTCCGCCGTCACTTCGTCCTCATCACTCACCGCCATCTCCCCCTCATGCCACGCGATCAACCCAAACGACGGCCGCTCCGCCACCGCCAATCGCACATGCCCATCCCCATCCGTCACCCCCTTCACTTCCACCCGAGGCTTCTCCTCACCTTTCCCCTCCGCCCACAACGCCACCTCCGCCCCCGCCACCGGATCCCCGCTCTCCCCATCCACCACCCACGCATCCACCGTCGTCCCCCCATCCCGCGCCACCGCCCGATGCATCAGCGCCAGCCTCGACACCACCACCGGCAGATACTCCACGCCATTCTTCCTCCCGCGGAAGTTAGCATCACCACTCACCGCCAGCACGTAAAACCCGGGCTTCAATCCCCCCGGAGCCGCCACCCGGTACTCGTGCTCCCGGTAATCCCCCGTCTCCGGCAAATCCCACGCCCATGCCTTCGCCGCCGTCTTCCTCAGCAACCGCCCCACCGCATCTTCCTCCATCGCCTCACTCATCTCCACAGGGTCCACCCGCCTCCCCACCGCCATCAGCCGGAAATGCACCCGACTCAAATTCGTCGCCCGCACCACCACCTCCGCACCGCCCGATCCCCAAACGTTCTCCGTCGCCGCACTCAATCCCTTCGTCTCGATCTTCCTCACCAGATTCCTCCCCTTCGCCGCAAACACCGACCCGGGATGCTTCGCCAGCGCCCCGCTCACCAACGCATGCGCCTCCCCCGGTTCCTCGTCATTCACTAGCACCTCCCCCAGCGCCCACGCCACCAGCACCGATACCTCGTGCCCACCCCACCGCTCCAGCAATCCACGCAATTGCCGCTTCCACTCCCCCCGACCCTCCCGTCCCGCCCACGCCAGCCGATCCACATCCAGCAGCACCCGCGCCCCCGGATCCGCATCCCCTTCATGAAACCGCAACGCCTCCTGAAACAACCGCACCATCCTCACCTCCACATCATCCCCTCCCGGCTTCCACGCCAGAAACACCCGCTCATCCCCCAATGCCGGCGTCCCCGCTCCCCTAACTAACCCACCAGCCCCGGCCTCCGCCGACGCCACCAGCTTCCAGTGCTCCCGCGCCTCCCGCACCACAAAATCATACAAGGTCGGCTCATAACGATCCGGCAATCCCCCGCCAGGCAACACCCGGTCCCACCGCCCGATCGGCGTCCCCCGCAACACCTCCCGCTCCGCCAGCGCCGCCGCAAACCGCCGCTCACACTCCACCTTCACCCGCGCCCACCCCCACAACATCACATCATCCCCACCCCCATCCGCCACTTCCGTCCTCTCCATCAGTTCCCATCGCTTCTCCCGACTCCACTGGCTCCAGTTCGCCGCCGCAAACGCCCGCAACACCGGCCGCATCTCCACCGTCCCCTCCTCCACCGCTTGATCCGATAACCGCAACAACGCCGTCTCATCGTCATTCCCAGCAATCCTCGCCTCCGTCACCACCCGCCTCATCACCGCATCCACCGCCTCATCCCACACGCCCTCAGCCCTCGCACCCGCCTCAATCCGCCGCAACCCCTCCAGTGCACTCACCGGCCTCTCCTCCTTCAATGCCAGCTCCACCGCCATCCACTCCTTTTTCCGCCCCGCCGCCCCCACCTCCAACCTCGCAAGGCTCAAGGCTATCAGCAATACCATCACGCCGCGCAGCAGGGTCGGTCTCATAACCCCCGACTTCACCACAGCACACGCCTCCCGTCCAGCGCACAGGCTTCCCATCCCTCACCCGCTTTCCCTCACTCCCCCCTCACAGAATCGCCATGAATTCCTGAATCGTCTGCCCGGGATTCCCGCTCCGCATCAAGGCCTCTCCCACCAGGATCGCATCCGCTCCCCACTCCCTCACCCGCCTCACATCCTCCACAGTCCGGATCCCGCTCTCACTCACCAGCACCAGATCATCCGGCACTTCCTCTCCCAACTCCCCAGTCGTCTCCAAGTGCACCTCAAACGTCTTCAGATTCCGGTTATTCACCCCAATGATCCGCGCGTCCGTCTCCAGCGCCCGATCCAGTTCCTCCCGGTCATGCACCTCCACCAGCACATCCAGCATGCACGCCGCCGCCGTCTCCAGCAGCCGCTTCAAGTCATCCTGCCCCAGCGCCGCCACAATCAAAAGAATCGCATCCGCACCCGCCACCGACGCCTCCCAGATCTGCAGGTCATCAATAATGAAATCCTTCCTCAACAGCGGCACCGACGTCACGGCCCGAATCTTCGGCAGAAAACTCAAATGCCCCTGAAAATACTTTTCATCCGTCAGTACCGAAATCGCCGACGCCCCAGCCCGGTCATACCCAGTCGCCACCGCCACCGCATCAAAGTCCGCCGCAATCACCCCAGCCGACGGCGACGCCTTCTTCACCTCCGCAATCACCCCCACCCCTCCATCCTCACCCCGCAACGCACGCTCAAATCCCCGGAACTCATTCCGCTCCAGCGCCGCATGCCTC
>CANHUG010000131.1 GCA_947462995.1 Verrucomicrobiales bacterium
CGCGAACTCAAACACCACGGGGTCGCAGACATGCGCGTCGTCCGCACCATGCACGAACGCAAACAACTCATGGTCGACCTCGCCGACGGCTTCATCGCCCTCCCCGGCGGCTTCGGAACCCTCGACGAACTCTTCGAGGTCCTCACATGGAGCCAGCTCGCCATCCACCAGCACCCCATCGGTGTCCTCAACATCGATGGCTTCTTCGACGGCATCCTCGCCTGTCTCGACACCATGGTCGCCCGCGGCTTCCTCCGCCGCCAGGACCGCGCCCGTCTCGTCAGCGCCGATTCCCCCGAATCCCTCCTCGACGCCCTCGCCGCATGGCAGGCCCCCACCGACCTCAAATTCAAACTCGCCCGCCGCGCCGACCTCTGAGCCACCCCGCGTCCGCTTGCGTACGCCGCCACCCTTGCGCTCGCACGCCCCAGCCACCACAACCGCCGGATGATCCCCCGGCTCTTCCTCGCCCTCGTCCCCGCGGTCTCCCTCCTCGCCCAGGACGCAGCCCCCTCTGCCCCGGAACGGGTCGGCCCGGACGCCAAACTCGGCCAGTCCCGCGTCGTCACCCCGGACAACTCCATCCTCTCCCCAGCCGGCCGCCAGATCGATCTCCCCAAAATGCGGCCTCAGGCCGCCGCCCTCAGCCCGGACGGCCAACTCCTCGCCGTCTCCGGCAAGGCCTCCGTCCTCGTCATCATCAACCCCGCCGACGGCACCATCCGCCAGTCCGTCGCCCTCCCCTCGGAAGACGACACGCAACCCGCCATCGAAGCCCGGCTCCTCAATCCTGACAAATCAGGTCAGCTCAGCTTCACCGGCCTCATCTTCTCCCCCGACGGCCGCCGCATCTACCTCTCTAACGTCAACGGCAGCATCAAGGTCTTCAACGTCGCCCCGGACTCCACCGTCTCTCCCTCCCACAGCATCCCCCTCCCGACCGTCAACGCCGAAGGCCGCTCGCGCGAAATCCCCGCAGGCCTCGCCCTCAACCCAGACGGCTCCCGACTCTTCGTCGCCCTCAACCTCAGCAACAAGGTCGCCGAAATCGACACCGCCTCCGGCAAAATCCTCCGCTCATGGCCCGTCGGCATGGCTCCCTTCGACGTCGTCTGGTCCCCCACCAAGCTCTACGTCAGCAACTGGGGCGGCCGCCGCCCCGACGCTTCCTCCCCCGCCGCCCACGCCGGCCGCGGCAACATGGTCCGCGTTGACCCGCGCACCGGTGCCGCCAGCGAAGGCTCGCTCTCCATCATCGATCTCTCCTCCGACTCCAAAATCTCCGAACTCGTCACCGGCCGCCACGCCGCTGGCCTCGCCCTCTCCCCCGACGGCCGCTGGCTCTGCGTCGCCTGCGCCGCCGATGACTTCATCGCCGTCCTCGACACCGCCACTAGCACGTTCACCGGTCGCATCTTCCCCAAACACACGCCCGCCGACCTCTTCGGTGCCGCCCCTAACGCCCTCACCTTCAGCCGCGACGGCCGCACGCTCTGGGTCTGCAACGGCACCCAGAACGCCATCGCAGAAATCGAATTCACCGACGGCAAAGGCGAACTCGAATCCCTCATCCCCACCGGCTGGTACCCCGGCACCATCTGCATCGACCACTCCCGCTCCCAACTCTGCATCGGCAACATCAAAGGCATCGGCTCCCGCAAGGACGGGGCCCCCGGCACCTCCGGCAACGGCTTCAATTCCCACCAGTACTTCGGCACCGTCAGTCTCATCCCCATCCCAACCTCCCCGGAAGCCCGCAAAGCCCACACCGACGCCGTCCTCGCCAACTACCGCGCCCCGAAAATCCTCGAAGCCTTCGCCCCACCACGCCCGGACCTCACACCCGTCCCCGTCCCCGAACGCACCGGCGAACCTTCGGTCTTCAAACACGTCCTCTACATCATCAAGGAAAACCGCACCTACGACCAGGTCCTCGGCGACATCAAAGAAGGTTCCGGCGACCCATCCCTAATCATCTTCGGCGAACCCGTCACCCCAGCCCAGCACCGCATCGCCCGCGACTTCGCCCTCCTCGACAACACCTACTGCTCAGGCATCCTCAGCGCCGACGGCCACAACTGGTCCTGCAGCGCCATCACCACCGACTACATGGAACGCCAGTTCGCTGGCTTCCCCCGCAGCTACCCCGACGGCTTCGGCAGAAACGGCAGCGACGCCCTCGCATGGTCCCCCAATGGCTTCATCTGGGACGCCGCACTCGCCAGAAAACTAACCGTCAGGCTCTACGGCGAATTCGCCGACTCCGTCAAACGCTGGCGCGACGGCCGCCGCGGCTCCCCATCATGGAAAGAGGTCTGGGCCGACTGGCAACTCCACCGCGGCAGCAAAGAAAGCGCCATCGAACTCCGCGCCGTCCCCAGCATCGACACCATCGTCCCTCACTTCGACACCGACTTCCCCACCTACGACAACGGAATCCCCGACCGCATCCGCGCCGATGTCTTCATCCGCCAGCTCGAACTCGCAGAAAAGGAAAACCGCGACCTCCCAGCCCTCATGGTCATGAGTCTCCCCGGCGACCACACCAGCGGCGCTCAGGCCGGCAGCCCCACCCCGCGCGCCCACGTCGCCGACCACGACCAGGCCTTCGGTAAAATCGTCGACGCCCTCAGCCACTCACGCTTCTGGAAAGATACCTGCATCCTCGCCATCGAAGACGACCCCCAGAACGGCTGGGACCACATCAGCGGCTACCGCACCACCGCCTTCGTCGCCAGCGCATGGTCCCGAAACCGCGGCACCATCAGCACTAACTACAACCAGACCAGCATCCTCCGCACCATCGGTCTCATCCTCGGGCTCCCCCCCATGAACCAACTCGACGCCTCCGCCACCCCCATGCGCGATTGCTTCGGCCCCACCCCCGACTTCACCCCATGGTCCTGCCCGCCCGCTCAGTGGAATCTCGACGAACTCAACCCCTCCACCGCCTCCATCTCCCACCCCGCACTCCGCCGCGACGCAGAAATCTCCGCAACCCTCCCGCTCCATAAACTCGACGCCTGCCCTGAAGACGTCCTCAACCAGATCATCTGGCGCTCGGTCCACCCTGACTCCCCATACCCCGCATGGGCCATCACCGAAATCGAAGACGACGACTGACTCCACCCGTCATACCTGGCACCAGGTACTCACATCCTCCGTATCTCCCCCAGCATTTCCCCCCGCAATCTCAGGTACTGGTTGAAACCCAGACATTTGTCCGGCATGGTCACTCTCCCTCCCACCCCACGGATGCAGCACGTTCTCATCATCGACCCCGAAACCGACTTCCTCGAGTGGGCCCAACGCCACCTCGCCACGGATCGCGTCGGCGTCGCCACAGCAGCCACCGCCGACGAAGGGCTCAAAATCTTCACCTCCCTCAAACCCGACCTCGTCATCTCAGAGTTCCACCTCAAACCCGTCAACGGCATCGAGGTCCTCAAACGTCTCCGCCAGCAGGACCCTCAGGTCATGGTCGTCCTCGCCACCGCCTTCCCGCCCACTAACGCCGTCATCGAGGCCATGAAACTCGGGGCCTTCGACTTCCTCCGCAAGGAATCCCTCCCCTACGACCTCCGCCCAGTCGTCGAAAGCGCCCTCAAAACCCGCGAAACCGCCAGAATCGAGGAAAAACCTTCCTCCGACGCCCCAGTCGATCTCGGCGATGTCATGATCGGCCAAAGCCCCGCCATGCAGGCCGTCTTCAAAATGATCGGACGCGTCTCCCGCTCCGACGCCGCCGTCATGATCACCGGCGAAAGCGGCTGCGGGAAAGAAGTCGTCGCCCGCGCCATCCAACGCTTCAGCCCCCGCGCCAGCCGCGCCTTCGTCGCCATCAACTGCGCCGCCATCCCCGAAAGTCTCCTCGAAAGCGAACTCTTCGGCCACGAAAAAGGCGCCTTCACCGGCGCCACCGCCCAACGCATCGGCCGCTTCGAACAATGCGACGGCGGCACGCTCTTCCTCGACGAAATCGGCGAAATGCCCATGCACGTGCAGACCAAAATCCTGCGCGTCCTCCAAGAAGGCGAATTCTCACGCGTCGGCGGCAACGAAACCCTCCGCTCCGACGTCCGCATCGTCGCCGCCACTAACCGAAACCTCGAAAAGGAAGTCGATGAAGGCAAGTTCCGCGAGGACCTCTTCTACCGACTCAACGTCGTCCGCATCCACCTCCCCCCGCTCCGCGAACGCCCGGACGATATCCGCCCACTCACCCAATTCTTCATCCAGCGCATCGGGAAGAAAAAACACAACCCGCGCCTCCGCCTCTCCGAGGAAGCCCTCGAGTTGATGGAAAGCTACAACTGGCCAGGGAACGTCCGCGAACTCGAAAACACGCTCCAACGCGCCTCCGTCCTCGCTAGCACCGACGTCCTCACCGCTCGCGATATTCCCCTCGGCATCGGCAAAGCCCCCGCCGCCACAGACTCCCCCGACGACACCCTCGCCCCGGAGTCCGCCGCACGCGCCCTCCTCGAAGCCGCCATCGCCTCTGGCGAACCAGCATGGGCCTTCCTCGAACGTCTCCTCGCCCGCGAAGCCCTCGCCCTCCACAGCGACAACGCCCCCGCCGCCGCCCGCGCCCTCGGCCTCAAGCCCGCTCAGTTCCTCAAACTGCTCCCGGCCCAAGCCAGCGCTCAGGCCAGCGCCTGACGCACCTGACGCGCTAGGCCTCCCCCTCATGCCCGCCAGCCATCTCCTCGCCTCCTTCAAAGCAGACTCCGCCATCGTCCTCGGCTCCGGCCTCGGCTCTTTCTGCGACCGTCTCTCCATCTCCGCCCGCATCCCCTATCGCGACGCCGGACTCCCCGAATCCTCCGTCCCAGGCCACGCCGGCGAAATCATCCTCGCCTCCCTCGGCGGCACCAAACTCGCCGTCTTCAGCGGCCGGGTCCACCTCTACGAAGGCCGCGACCCCGCTGACACCGTCGCCTCCGTCCGCCTCGCCGCCACCTCAGGCATCAAACGCATCATCCTAACGAACGCCGCAGGCTCCCTCCACCCGGACTTCCCGCCCGGCCACTGGATGATGCTCACCGACCACCTCAACCTCACCGGCCGCTCCCCGCTAACCGGCGGCCCTCACTTCATCGACATGAGCGAGGTCTACTGCCCCTCATGGCGCGCCACGTTCGCCTCCGCCGCCACCTCCATCGGCATGCCGCTCCACCAAGGGGTCTACGCCGGTCTCTGCGGCCCCCAATACGAAACCCCAGCCGAAATCCGCATGCTCCGCACGCTCGGCGCTGACGCCGTCGGCATGTCCACCGTCCTCGAAGCCATCGCCGCTCGCGCCGCCGGTCTCCAAATCGCCGCCTTCTCCTGCCTCACCAACTGGGCCGCAGGCCTCTCCGGCCCGCTCTCACACGCAGACGTCCTCCACACCGGCAAACTCGCCGCTCACAACTT
This sequence comes from Verrucomicrobiales bacterium, assembly GCA_947462995.1. Lineage (GTDB taxonomy): Bacteria > Verrucomicrobiota > Verrucomicrobiia > Verrucomicrobiales > V1-33 > V1-33. The sequence goes on from CANHUG010000131.1 coordinate 5,419, forward strand.
CTCCAATCTCCTCGAATCAGTCCTCCGCAGCGACTGACACCTCGGCCTCTTCAGCCTCAGCCGTCCACGCGCTCGACCCGCACCTTCGCAACCCCCTGGCTCTTCGTCAGGCCAATCTTCGACGCCGCCGCCGGCGTCAGATCAATCACCCGGCCCTTCACATACGGCCCGCGATCATTGATCCGCACCACCACGCTCCGCCCAGTCCCAAGGTGCGTCACCTTCGCCTTCGATCCTAACGGCAAGGTCTTGTGCGCCGCCGTCAGCGCCGCCGCAGAAAACCGCTCGCCACTCGCCGTCCTCCGGTCCGTGTAAACCGACGCAATCCCATGGTGCTCGCCGCTCACCTTCCCAGGCTTCACCACCGGCGCATCCGCCAGCGATCCCCCACCCCGCGGAGCCTGACACGCCACCAGCATCCCGCACACCATCCCACCCGCCAGCACCCGCCACACGCTACCCATGCGCTCAGCGGACTTTGCCATTGTCATCGTTCGGGAAAATCCGGTCCAGCAGCGGCACCTCACCTGGCTTCGTCGTGTGAATCACCACCGTCTGCCCGGACAACAGTTTATAACCCGGACTCTCCGCCGTCGGCAGCGCCGCCGGTGGATAGTGAATGACCACATCCCTCCCGTGAATCCGCCGATTCGGGATCGGACTCGACGAATCCGGCAGGTTGTTGATCCGTGGAGAAATCCCCTCAACCGTCGACTCGAAAATCTTCCGCTTATCCGACGTCGACACCACCCACACTTTCTGACCTTCCGTCAGGTCGTCCGACTGATCCTGCGGCAGAAAACACACAATGTGCTCGGGCTCGCCCACCACCTTCAGCACGCCGTCCCCAGCCTTCACATACTCGCCCTTCTCCTTACCCACCCGATCCACAATCCCGCCCTTCGTCGTCCGCAATTCACAAAGACTGATCATCGTCCGCAACTCAATGAAACGCTGCTGCTCGTCCTCTCGCAACGCCCCGGTCTTCAGCATCTCATCCGTCTCGATGCTCACCTTCGCCACCGTGTCCGCTTCCTTCTGCAATTGCTCACGCACTCCCTTCGCGCGGTTCACCGAATCCTCCACCTGTCCACGATTCACCGTGTTCGCCGCCACCCGCGCCCTCGACTTCGCCACATCCAATCGCTTCTCCTCCGCCGATTCATCCGCCAATCGCCGGAACACCGGATCCGAACTCCCCTTCACCCTCGCATCGTAATCCTTCAGAAAATTCTCCAATCCCTTGATCGTCGCCTCGTCCTCGGCCGACTCCACATCAATCTTCCGCAACTCGGACTCCAGCTTCAAAATCTCCTGGTCATACTCCCGGATGTCCTTCACACGGTCCGCCAGCACCTCACGCTTCAAGCCCTCAAGCTCCATCTTGTACGGCGACGGATCCATCACCGCCAACACCGTCCCCGGCTCCACTTTCTGCCCGCGCTCCACCTTGATCTCCAGCAACCGCCCGTCCTCGCTCGGCGTGATGTTCTCCTGATACACATCCACCGCCCCGTTCATCCGCGCAAACACCACTCCGCTGGAATACGCCTTCCAGCCGGCAAACAATATGGCCGCCCACACCAGCAATGGCCAGGCTTCAATAATCCGGCGCGTCGTCAGCTTGGGCTTCGTGCGCACCATCTTGGTGCGGTTGGGATGGAACTCGCTCATGTCGGCAAAAAAAGGGTCGAATCTTCAGATTTCCACAGTCGTCCGCTGCATCACAAGGCTCACCTCGCTCGACTCAGGCAGCTTCGCGATCGCATCCACAAGGTCCACCTTGTACGACGGATCAATCAGTCGAATCTGATAAGCATACTCCAGCACCTCGCCCTGAATCGCCTCCCGTGTCGCAATCAGCTCAGTGCTCGTGCAGTACTGCGAGAAAATCTCCGGCAAGGCCTGCGCCGACTTGCTGTCAGCCGGCAGCATGTACCGCAGCAACCCCTCAAATTCCCTCCGGCTCGCAAACGGCGACCACGCAAGGAAGAACGCCGCAAACCCGAAAAACAAGGTCCCCACAATCGCCACCATGAACACCTGCGCCCCGCACGAAATCCCAATCGCCAGCGCCGCAAAAATGAAAATCACATCCCGCGGATCCCGAATCGGTGTCCGGAACCGCACAAACGCCATCGCCCCCAGAATCCCCAACCCGCGCGCCATGTTGTTCCCGATCGCCATGATCATGATGCACACCGTGATGCACGCCAGCACGATCGTCTGAATGAAACTCCGCTGATAACTGAACCCCTGGTGCGTCCAACGATAAATGTTCGCCAGCACAATCGCCAGCACGAAGGCAATACACAGAGAATAGAAGATCTCCGTGGCCACGAGCGATCGCATGGCACCAAGAGCGTCAAAAAGGGGTGCGGGTTCCATAATTCAGTCAGGGGAAATTTCCGTCGCGCCGCATCCACCACCGCCGCCCCCGGGCAGCCGCAGTCGAACCCGGATCAGGACGCGCGCATGATTGCGGGTTCGCGCCCCGTTGCAAATCAATTCGTCAGCCGCACCACCCCTGCAGCTCTCGGGTTCTCTCGTCAGCGCCATCCTCAAATCCAGTTCGGGGTTGGGGTCGTGTTCTCGGATCCTTCCCCATACATAAACCCGCGGAACAGGGTCTCCAACCGCCACGCCGTCGCATACTTGCAGAACCCAGTGTTCGACAGATTGAACCGCCGCACCAGCTCCAGCATCCACGTCGGGGTGTCCCGCATCGCCTTCAATTCAAAAATATACCCGGCATACGGCCGCCTCAACCCAGTCTGCGAATCCATCGGCCTCCAATACTTGAAATCCGCCACCTCTTCCCCAGGCAACCGCCACTCCCGCGTCGGCCGGTAACTCACCCGACGGTCAAACGTGATCCGCGCATAGTCATCATTCGCCCCGAAATAACTCTCCCGGATATACCGGATCAGCATCTTCGGCCGCGCCCCGATCGCATGCGTGATCCGGCAGAACTCTATGAAATTGTTGTTCTCCTTCGGCGACTTCAGCATCGGCGCCGTCTCCGGATGCGGAATAATCTCCGGCGTGAACTGCGCACGCTTCATCCGCGCCCGACTCTTCACAATCACCACCCCGATCTTCCGCTTCAATTCAAAAAACACCGGGTTCCCTGGATTGCTGTCCGTCCCATACGTCCGAATCCTCAGCTTGAACCGCGCAAACGCCTTCCGCTCCTTCGCCAGCGCCAGATCCATCGTCGGCGTGTCCAATTGCAGGGTCGTCGTGATATACTCCGGAATCTCCCCGCGCCCGTTCGGATCCGCCACCGTAAACGACTCCAGATACTTCCGAATCTGCGGCACCAGCCGCGGATGAATGATGAACTTCTGCTCGAACCGCTCAATCACCTGGTCCTTCGCACCCTTCCGACTCGGCCCCAATGGCTGCCGCCGCGACACAAGCTCACCAGCGCCTCCCGGCGCAGCAGGCGGTGTCTCACTCGTCGGAGCAACAGGGGTTTCCAATTCAGGCATGATCAATTGCAGCAGTCTTCAGGGCGAATTTGTGACGAAACTGTTGCCTCAATCCGCAAAAGTCAATCCGCTTCCCCCCGGAATGCACTCCCTCCAATGAAGGGGGAATTAAGGCGTCGCTTTTTGCGACTCCGGCCCGCTTCATGCTCATTCGCGCCCAGCGCATTGTCAGTTTCGCCACAGACAAAAACTTGCGCCTCTCCTCATCCCGGCAAAACTGCCCCCGCCTCCCAATCCTCCCCTCAACCCGCTCAGCCAAGCCATCCCACCACCCCATGAAGCTCCTCTCGCTCTCCTCCCTCAGTCTCCTCTCCCTCCTCGCCCTCTCCTCCAACGCCTCCGCCCAGGCCGCC